>CAJAOB010000314.1 GCA_903941205.1 uncultured Burkholderiales bacterium
GTCAGGCTCCAACTGGATAAACCACTGCCCTTGCCGCTTGATCAGGCTCTTGCCGAGAACAAGCGCGGCAAAGTTTTTCCGCCGGATCGGGACATAGGCAAGCAGCGCGATCATCAATCCATCGCGAAAAGACGTTGCCGCCTCAAACCCCGTCTGCCCGGCAGCGTCGTCCATGAGTTCGTAACCGAGTTGTGCGAGTTCATCGCTCATGATTATTCGGCTTTTCTGGCGGGCAGGTTTGTGGCGTGCCCGGATCCGCGCGCCGATACGGTTGATGAAGGACCAGTCATCTTGGGGGCCCAGCACATCGGCCGTGTCGCCGAGTTCCTGCAGGCGGCACAAGATGGTGTGACTGCTGTTATCAAGTTCGGTTAGGTGCAAGACATAGCGCTTGACCCTCTCGGACGTGATCCGAGCTGTCGGCGCATCAGAAAGGCAGGCCGGCTCATGCATGTGGCAGTACGTCAGGAACCTTCCATAGCCGCGCTCCGTCTTGCGGTTGGAAGTGGCAGACAGGTGCGCCCGCGCACCAAGGTGATCATCAAGGATCGTGCCAGGCGTCAGGGCGTCCTCCCACAGCTGGCGATCTGCCGCGGGCCACTGGATCAGCGGCATGCAGCGCCGCTCTGGCGCCTTGGCTGGTGCGTAGCGTCCGCCGCTCATGTGCGCCTCCGTTGCCGTTGGGCTGGTGAGGGGCTGTGCCGGCCACGCAGGTCATCGACGAGCTGGTTGAAAACGGTGCTCGCGCGCTGAACTTCGGCCCCTGAGTAAAAGCTGGTGGTGGTATCGATCCGTTTGTGCCCAAGCACCTGCCGGACAATTTCGTAACTACCCGGCTGCTGATCGAGGAAGACCTTGCCGGCAAAGTGGCGGAAGAGGTGCACGTTGAACGCCAGGCCAGTGAATTTGAAGACGATCTTTTTGATCTGTACGCCAAGGGTATGTGCCGACTTGGGCTGGCCACCGCGCCCGGGAAACAGCGCGTCAGTTGGTTCCGACATCAAGAATGGGCGATAGTCCCGAATATACCAGCGCACGATGTCGAGCGCGTAGGGCGGGATGTTAAAGTCTATCGGTTGCCGGTTCTTGGTCTCGGCTTCCGTGATGACCAGATGCACATCCCTGCGCTGCGGCTTCATGTGGCGGTTGAGGTCGATCGCGGCAAGGTTGGCAATCCGGATGGGGATTGCTTGAAGAAGGGCGATGGCTGCTGCCAGTTGGGCGTCAACCGCCTTTTGGGCAGGTGCGCGCTTGTCGCGCTCGACTTGCTGCCTGATGGTATCGGGCAGGCATAGAAAGTCCTGAGCAACCTCGGGATCGTCAAAGGGACGAAGGCGGTCCCGGTTCTTGGCGGTAAGGCCGCCGCCTTGCACCGCCACCCTGCGGCATAGCCGGGCAAGTTGCTTGTCATGCGCGTCATCAACCTTGACGAAGTGGCGCGCTGCATTGCGCAGGCAGCTTGCCATCTGCGCGACGTTGGCAGAGGTTTTGCCGCCGGCGCGTTGCATGAAAAAATGCAGGGTCGCTTTGAAGTTATCGACCCCCACAAGCGTGGCAATCGACACAATCGTCGCTGGATCCACGTCCGAGTGCGCCAGCGCTGAGGCGGCTGCCCGCAACTGATATATCCGTGTCTTGATCGTGGCTGGCCTTGCCGGACGGACGGGCCCATCCTCATCGAGGTCGATGTTGCGCAGCCGATCTGCATAGGCAGTCACATCCGCTTCGAATGACTCCGGGAAAAAGGCGAAGGGAAAAACATAGACTTCCCGCTTCGCCGTCCGCGGTATCTCTATCTGAGGCCATGTATCTGGCATCCGCTCTGCCGCTCGGTTCCAGGCCCACAGAAAATGGTCCCACGCTTGCTCGGCGTTGGCGCGCAGACGGTCGTTGAGGATCGTGTCGCGATAGGCGAGCAGGTCTGCCAAAATGACAGTGCCCGGCGTGACACCACGGTTGCTCAGAAAGCGGGCGCCAGCGGAGAGCTTGCGGATCAGCGACTTGGGGATTGCGTCCAGCAGATCTTGCCATTCCGGCAGCAGCGGCGCCGTGTTGCGGCTTGGGTACGTTTTGCCCACCAGGCCAATGGCTCGGGCGACACCGGTTTTGATGTTGCTCCAGCGCCCCTTCGAGAACCCGAGTGCGGTGTATGACATCCCCTCAAGCTTGCGGCGAACATAGGCCATGTTGGCCGGCACATCGGCGGGGCTCGAGCCTAGCGCTTTACAAAAGGTCACGACTGCACTGCGCGTATCGCGCTTCTGGATCTGGGATAGTAATGCCTTATCAAGCGCCTCGAGGGCATCTGCCAGAGAAGGGTTGGATGCGTCGTTAATGGTCATAAAACTCTCGTGATGACATGACGTGACTGGGGGCGACATTCGTGAATGCATATACTATCATTCTAATCCATTTGCCTTTCGGGCCTGTTCACGACGGGTTATCATCCTATTGATTTGGTTGAGTTGTTGGCGCCCAGAAAGCGCTCGAGATCGCCGCGTGCGATACGCACGGAACGGCCGATATGCATGCCCTTGAGGTCGCCGCGCTTGAGCAGGCGGCTGACGGTCTTGATGGAAATGCGCAGCTCTCCAGCGACGTCGCTCCTCGTCAAGAAGGGGCTGATCTTCGCCTCGGCGGCGGTGCCGTCCGCAGGCAGCGCCCCGGCATCATTTTTGCCGCTGGGTGCCGCCGCCCCAGGCGCTACGAAATCGTGTACCCACTCTGGCAGGTCATTGAGGCGGGACGGGCTTGTCGCGTCGCGCGCAAGATCACTGCGTCTGGTGGCACGGACGGGCGGGCCACGATGGGCAGGCAGGCGGGAATGATCTTCGAACATCCCAAAGCGATGCCCGCATCGCGTCCCGTGAGCGAGCGCACAACCTCAGGAAATTTGGGGTGGTTTTGAGAAAATAGCTGGCCACTGCCACCGCCGGGCCAGA
>CAJAOB010000315.1 GCA_903941205.1 uncultured Burkholderiales bacterium
GGCTACAGTCATCCGCTGTGTTTGACACCAGCATTTTTTGCATACAAAATTTGAAAATGAGCGCCGACATCATCCCCATCCACCCTGCCCCACCGGCCGCGCTGCACGAGCAAGTGGCCCGGCGACTGCGTGAAATGCTGGTCGAAAACCGCATTGCACCCGGCGCCAAGCTCAACGAGCGCGAACTCAGCGAAGTGCTCAAGGTCTCGCGCACGCCGCTGCGCGAAGCCATCAAGCGGCTGGCGGCCGAGGGCCTGGTCGAGCTGCTGCCCAACCGCGGCGCCATTGCCGTCGAACTCAGGCCAGCCGACGTGCTCCACACCTTTGAAGTCATGGCCGGGCTCGAGGCGCAGTCGGGCGAGCTCGCGGCCCAGCGCATCACCGAGACCGAACTCGCCGAGGTACGCGCCCTGCATTACGAGATGCTGGCCGCCTTCACGCGGCGCGACCTGCCGGCTTATTACCGGCTCAACTCGGCTATTCACGCCGCCATCAACGCCGCCGCCAAGAACCCGGTGCTCAGCGCCACTTACCGGCAAGTCAATGCCCGCTTGCAGGCGCTGCGCTTCAAGTCCAACCGGGACGAAGCCAAATGGAGCGCCGCTGTGAAGGAACACGAAGACATGATCACCGCCCTGAGCCAGCGCGACCCGGCCGCCATGCGCGCCGTGTTGCTGACGCATCTTTTGAACAAACGTGATGTGGTGATGGCGCAACTTGAACAAGTGGCGCAAGAGGAACAAGTAGAGCAAGTAGAGCAAGGGCAACCAGGGGCGCAGCTGTCAGCTCAGGCGCAGCCGGCCAGCCGCGGCCAGGGCGCCAAGGGAGCGCCCGCATGAACGCCCCGCTACCCCCGCAAGCGGCCCGCGAAGCCCAGGTCCATGACAAGGTCCATGACCAGATCTATGACCAGGTTTCGCGCCGCAGCAACGAAGTGGCCGGCAAGCTGGCGGCGCGCCTGGCCAGCCAGACCCAGGGCGAGGTGCTGTTTTCTGCAGCCGACCGCGGGCGCTACGCCACCGACGCCTCGATCTACCAGGCCATGCCGACCGGCGTTTTTGTGCCGCGCAGCAGCGCCGACGTGGCGCTGGCCCTTGAGATTTGCCGCGACCTGAGCGTGCCCATCGTGGCGCGCGGCGGCGGCACCAGCCAGTGCGGCCAGACCGTCGGCGCGGGCCTGGTGATTGACCACAGCAAGCATGTGCGGCACATCCTCAGCGTTGACCCGGTCGAACGCACGGCCGTGGTCGAGCCCGGGCTGGTGCTGGACCAGCTGAACGCCGCGCTCAAAAAACACGGGCTTTGGTTCCCGGTGGACGTCTCGACCAGCGCCCAGGCCACGCTGGGCGGCATGGCCGGCAACAACTCCTGCGGCAGCCGCTCGATTGCCTACGGCAACATGGTGCACAACGTGCTCGGCGCCCAGGCCTGGACCTCGGACGGCACGCTGCTGAGCTTGGGCGACTACGCGCAAAGCAGCGGCAAGTCACGCGCACTCGGCGACCACATTCGCACACTGGCCGAGCAGCTGGCCCCGGAGATCGATGCGCGCTGGCCCAAGGTCATGCGCCGGGTGGGCGGCTACAACCTGGATATTTTTCGCAACCAGAGCGAGCGGCCCTACACGGCGGGCGGCAGCGTCAACCTCGCGCACCTGCTCATTGGCAGCGAAGGCACGCTGGCGCTGACCCAGAGCCTGACGCTGCAACTGAGCGAATTGCCCCAAGCCAAGGTGCTGGGCGTGGTCAATTTTCCGACCTTCTATGGCGCGATGGACGCGGCCCAGCACATCGTCAAACTCGCAGGCGGCCTGTCGGCGGTCGAACTGGTCGACCGCACCATGATCGAGCTGTCGCTGCAAAACCCGGCTTTTGCGCCCACGGTGCGCACCGCCCTGCTGGGCCAGCCCGACGCGATCTTGCTGGTGGAGTTTTCAGGCGCCTCCAAGGCCGCGCTGCTGCCCCAGATGAAACAGCTGGTCGAGCTGATGGGCGAGCTGGGCCTGCCCGGCTCGGTGGTGGAAATGATCGAGGACGCGCCGCAAAAAAACCTCTGGGAAGTGCGCAAGGCGGGCCTGAACATCATGATGAGCCTCAAGGGCGACGGCAAACCGGTCAGCTTCATTGAAGACTGCGCCGTGCCGCTCGAACATCTGGCCGAATACACCGACGCGCTGACCGAAGTGTTTGAAAAACACGGCAGCAAAGGCACCTGGTACGCCCACGCCTCGGTCGGCACGCTGCATGTGCGGCCCATCCTGGACATGCGCCGCGGCGGCGCGCCCAAAATGCGGGCCATTGCCGATGAAGCCTCGGCGCTGGTACGCAAGTTCAAGGGTGCTTACAGCGGTGAGCACGGCGACGGCCTGTGCCGCGGGGAATGGATTTCCTGGCAGTTCGGCCCGCAAATCACCCAAGCCTTTGCCAGCATCAAAGCGGCCATGGACCCGATTGATTTGCTGTGCCCGGAGCGCATGATCAATCCGCCTGCCATGGACGACACCCGCCTCATGCGCTATGCGCCCAGCTACAAGGTGATCCCGATCCAGACCGCACTCGACTGGCGGGCCTGGGACGTGCAAAACGACCCGGTCACCGAACAGATCAGCGCCCCCGGCACCGGCGGCGACCCGGCCCAAGGCCTGGCCAAAGCGGTGGAAATGTGCAACAACAACGGCCACTGCCGCAAGTTCGACGCCGGCACCATGTGCCCGAGCTACCGCGTGACCCGCGACGAAAAACACCTCACGCGCGGGCGCGCCAACACGCTGCGGCTGGCGCTGTCGGGTCAGCTCGAAGGCTTGGCCCCCGAAGACGCCTTCACCAGCCAGGCCGTGCACGAGGCGCTGGACCTGTGCGTCGGGTGTAAAGGCTGCAAGCGCGACTGCCCGACCGGCGTGGACATGGCCAAAATGAAGGTCGAGTTTTTGCACCACTACAAGGCCCGGCACGGCCACACGCTCAAAGACAAACTGGTGGCGCAGCTGCCCGACTACGCGCACTGGGCCAGCCGTTTGGCGCCGCTGCTCAATCTTCGCGACAAGCTGCCGGGCCTGGCCGCCCTGAGCGAAAAGCTGCTGGGCTTTTCAGCCCGGCGCACGCTGCCGCAATGGCAGTCGCAACACTTTTTCAACACCGCCCACACCGGCGCCACGCGCGAGCAAGTGCTGGCCGCTGCCCGGCCGGTGGTGCTGTTCGTCGACACCTTCAACGGCAGCTTTGAAGCCGGCAACGCGCAAGCCGCGCTGCAGGTGCTGCAAGCGGCGGGCTACACGGTGCATATCGCCACCAAGGCGCAAGCCGACGGCAAGCACCTGTGCTGCGGCCGCACCTACCTGGCCGGCGGCATGGTTGATGAGGCCAAGGCCAAGGCCCGGGAGATGCTGGCCGCGCTCTGGCCCTTTGCTGAAAAAGGCATTGCCATCGTCGGGCTTGAGCCGTCTTGCCTGCTGACCCTGCGCGACGAGTTTTTGGTGATGGGCCTGGGGCCGCGTGCGCAAACCATCAGCGAGCAAGCCCTGCTGTTTGAAGAATTTCTGGCCCGCGAAGCCACAGCCGGCCGGCTCGAAGCACTCAAAGCCCGGCTGCAAGCCGCCGCGCAGCCAATCTTGCTGCACGGCCATTGCCACCAAAAAGCCTTTGGCGCCATCAGCCCGGTCATGCAGGTGCTGGCGCTGATTCCAGGCGCCCAACCCGAGCTGATCGAGTCCAGCTGCTGCGGCATGGCCGGCAGTTTTGGTTACGAGGCCAGCCACTTCGCGGTGTCGATGCAAATGGCCGAACTCAGCCTGCTGCCTGCGGTGCGCGCCCGGCCAGACGCCATCGTGGTGGCCGACGGCACCAGTTGCCGGCACCAGATCAAGGACGGCAGCCAGCGCGAAGCCATCCATGTGGCGCAGTTGCTGGCCCGGCAGTTGGGCTCCGCCGCGTCCTGAAAAGCGGCGCGGCAGGCGCTCGGCCGCAGCGTAGCCGGCGGTAAGGGTTGAAAGCGGCGGCTTCAAAGCGCTTTTTACGTCGGTAAACCACGGTTAATAGGCACTCACGGAGGAGAACGTGGGTCGCCAGTCAACACATGCAAAGCGGAATTTCCAGGCAGGTCATCAAGCTGCCCTCACCGGTCTTACCGGTCTTACCGGTCTTACCGGCCCTACCGTCCTTCCCGACGGAGGGCGAGCCCTGCTGCGGGCTCGAAAGGCACCAGCCCTCTGGCGGCAGAGCCTGCTGGCGGGCCTCGGCGCTCTGCTGCTGGCCCTGCCCTGGCAGGCTGAGGCCTTTGACGGCTGCCGCCGCATGGAGCTCAACATCAATGGCCTGTCCAAGCATTTTTATAAAACCAAAAGGTCGGAGCGAGAGGGCTGGAACGAGGTCAACCACGGCCTGGGCCTGACCTGCCAGCTCAGCGGACTGGGCCGCTGGGACGACGAGGTCGAGGCCGGCTATTACAGCAACTCGCACTTCGTCCAGTCGAACTACATCGCCTACGGCCTGTATTACCCGCTGACCGACTGGATCTCTGCCGGCGTGCGCACCGGTATCGTCTCGGGCTACAAAACCGTCTGGGTGCCCTCGGGCATCAACGTGGGGCCGGTGCCCACGGTCAAGCTCAAGCTCAGCGAGCGCTACACGCTGAACCTGACGCTGATTCCCAAGGACCACGCCTTCCTCTTCGTCAATCTGGGGATCGGGTTCTGAGGGCAGGTCGCGAGTCCGGATTTTTCGTATCGCTCCCGGGCCTCACGCGGGATGCGCATCCGCAAGGGCAAGGGCAAGGGCAAGGGCACTTGCGAGAACGCGGGCCCAAGCCAGGGCGCCACGGCATCGTGCGCGGACGCCAGGAAGAAACCCGCTATCCTTGCCCGAGCGCCCCGGAGGTCATCCCGCCCTGCCCGGTCGTTTTATCGCTCAAGCGAAACACATCATGCCCCTGCCCCAGGAACCCACCCGTCCGCTCACCCCCACCAAAAGCTCCAAAGCCGGCACCAAGGCCGACAAGGAACTGCTTTTAAAGGCCGTTCTCTGCGTCTTCATCGGTCTCGGGGTGCTCGTCTCACCCTACTTCATCACCTCGCCCGGCATGCAGGGCATCGTTGCCCAATCGTCACTGGTCGGCTGGTTTGCGCTGGTGCTGGGGATCGGCTTTGGCGTGGCCTACGCGCGTCGGGTGTTGCGGCCGCGGCCTTGAAGCTGCCCGCAGTGCGCCAGACCCACGGCAAGCAACGCCACTTGAAAGCCTTTCAAGCGGCACCCGGCGACCTTGCAGCCTGCGCCGGCACAGGGTCCATTTGGGTGCTGCTTTTTCTTGATCACGCGCCCGATGCGCGCCACAGAAAAAGCCATCGTCCGGGCCTGCCGGCAGCGCGAGAACTTAGGGGCATGGAGTCCTTGCAGCGCAGGCATCACGGCGGCGTGCAGCAACTGCCAGGGCAGCGCACTCACACGGCGCGAAAATCAGGAGCCCACAGAGCTCTGGGCGGATGCCAGTTGTGAGAGTCGTTTCTTGAGCAGGGCTTGTGCGGCCGGCCCTTCCTTCATCAAGTTGCGCAGCAGGATCTGGTTGGTAAATACCCGCGCAGGCAGGTTCTCAATCAGGTAAGCGATATTTCCCCGGTACAGGCGGGGAAGATGACGCAAGCCATGAAACCCGAAGGTGGAATAGGGCACCGGCACTTCCTCGACAGAAAAATGGGATGCCACGCCAGCAGAAGCAAATCGGACTCCCTTCTCCATTTCAAGATAGGGGCGCGAATGACGCGCGATGAAAACATCCTCGACGACACTGCCGTCATAAGGCAGGCTTCGACAAGCCTGAAGCAGTTTTCTGGACCTCAGGGAAAAGCCGCCATTACCAACGTTGAACTCGGGATAGGTACTCAAAGGCCATGGTGCGCCTATATAGTCATAATGAAGAAAAAGATTAGCCCATTGATTTTGATTGAGAATAAAACCGTCAAATTGAATAACCAGGAGGTAATCTACATCCACCACCTCGGGAATAAATTTCAAGACCAGATTGTTGTAATCATCGACTTTTTCTATTTTTTTAACAGCGATCGCCTGAGCCGGATTCGAGAACATGGCCGGCTGGTCCGTGAAAATATAGTGTTTGTCAAATTTGAACTTGCTTGTGGAAATATCAAAAGCATTCTTCGCAAGCTCGTAAGAATCCGTATCGATGATGCAAAGACCAAAAGTGGGCATTCTCGTTTCCTTGTTAGCCCTTCCGAACAAGCCGCGCGTCAGGCGCGAGCTGGGTTCTGGAAGGGGTTGTCATGCATCGGAGTACCTGAAGGGTTTGCGGTGCGCTATTCGCCGCGTCGGTCCGGTTTGGCCGCGCGCGGCACTTTTCGCAGCCGGGTCAGGCGCTTTAACTCTACCTCATCCTTTTTGACCTGCCGCTCGGCGTCCAGTCTTTGCCCGGCCTCAAGCCACAGCGCAAACTCCTGCGGCGTTTCCAGCGTGACGCGGCCCAGCACGGCCTGGCGAAATTCGTAAATCACGATCTCGGCGGCTTTTTGCAGGTTGATGCGACCCTTGGCCAGCACCGCGCCGCGCTTGCGGCCGATTTCCTCCAGCAGCTGCTCGTCGCTCATGCCAAGTTCAAGCTCGACCTTGTAACGCGCCCGCAGCAAGTCGGGGTAATGGGCAATCAGGTAGTCCAGCAGTTCCAGCGCCACCTCTTCTTCATTGAAGGCATTGCGGCCAATCGCGCCACTGGCAGCCAGGTTGTAGCCGCTCTTGGCAACAATGATGCGCGGCCACAGCATGCCGGGCGTATCGAACAAATAAAAGCCGTCGGCCAGCACGATGCGCTGCTCAATCTTGGTCACGCCGGCTTCGTCGCCCGTCTTGGCAGCGCGCTTTCCGGTGAGCGTGTTGATCAAGGTGGACTTGCCGACGTTCGGAATCCCGCAGATCAGCACACGCATGGGCTTGACCATGCTGCCGCGCGTGGGTGCCAGCAAGTGGCAAGCATCAATCAGGGCGCGGGCCGGCGCGGTCATGCTCGCGTCAAGGCCGATCGCCCGCGTCCCGGGCAGGCTGTTGTAGTGGTCGAGCCAAAGCGGCGTTCGCACCGGATCGGCCAGGTCTTGTTTGTTGAGCACCTTGAGCGTGGGCTTGCCCTCGGTGAGCGCACTGAGCATGGGGTTGGCGCTGGAGCCCGGCAGGCGCGCGTCGAGCAACTCGATCACGACATCAATTTCCTTGATCCGCTCGCCGATGGCCTTTTGGGTCAGATGCATGTGACCGGGAAACCACTGGATGGCCATGGATGCGGGGTCTTTCAGTTAAAACGAGGATTGTGAACGCTGGCACCCAAACCCGGCAATCGGCGCACCCAAGGCGAGGGACGAGGGCCCGTCAACGGCCTGGCGGCGCAGCAGCAGAGCAGCGCA
>CAJAOB010000316.1 GCA_903941205.1 uncultured Burkholderiales bacterium
CTGATTCGTTCACAGTTGTTGATCAATTTGGTCTTTCGTCCTTGTCGGGCGGGCGAGAGCTGCTATGGCTTTTATAGCAATATTTGAAGGACCAGGACCATCGCTACTGAATTTCGTGACCGTCGTCACCGCGAAGAACGCAAGCATCGCTTGAATCGTGAAATCATGGCCCCCGAAGTGCGTCTCAGTGGGGTGGATAACGAGCCTTTAGGCATTGTCGGCATCATGGAGGCCTTGCGTCTGGCTGGTGAAGCCGACGTCGATCTCGTCGAGATTTCGCCTACGGCGGTCCCGCCTGTGTGTCGGCTAATGGACTACGGTAAGTTCAAGTACGCCGAGCAGAAAAAAGCGGCAGAAGCGAAGTCCAAGCAAAAAGTGATCGAAGTCAAGGAAATCAAGTTCCGACCTGGCACAGACGACGGTGACTACAACATCAAGGTGCGTAATATCAAGCGCTTTCTCGATGAGGGCGATAAATGCAAGATCACTTTGCGGTTTCGCGGCAGGGAGATCACTCACCAAGAACTCGGCTTGGCCTTGTTGGCCCGAATCCGTGACGAGTTGGCTGACCTGATTGTGGTGGAGCAGTTTCCCAAGCTTGAAGGTCGGCAGATGGTCATGATGATCGCCCCGGGCAAGAAGAAGCCGTCATCAAAACCTGTGGCCGGAGCAGAGGCGCCCGCGGGGGCCGCAACTAACTGACGCGCTTTTGACGGCAACTCTCAATGGGTTGACCTCGTAGCTTTATGCAGGCTCGGTCTGTGTTTTTATAAAGGGGTGCTTGCATTCCTGAACAGGTCCGCCTTTAGGTAGGCATGTTCAAAAGCGTTGGCGAAGGCCGGCGCGATCTGGCGAAATTAGTTACGCCAGGGCGAGCAGCAGGTCGCAAGTCCCGCTGTTTGACAAGTGGCTCGGGGCCATCAAGTCTGCGGAAGGTTCGCAGCGCCTCACGAGCACAAATGAAAAGGAGCATTTACATGCCCAAAATGAAGACCAAGAGCAGCGCTAAAAAGCGTTTTCGCGTCCGTCCAGGTGGCACCGTCAAGCGCGGTCAAGCCTTCAAGCGTCACATTCTGACCAAGAAGACCACTAAAAATAAACGTCACTTGCGCGGTCCCGTCGGTGTCCATGAGACCAATATGGGTCACATGGCGCAGATGTTGCCAGGCATGGGTATTTAATTAACGACGAACAAGGAGTAATCACATGCCTCGCGTCAAACGTGGTGTAACGGCTCGCGCCCGCCACAAAAAAGTTCTCGCCCTTGCAAAAGGCTTTCGTGGTCGCCGCGGTAATGTCTTCCGGATAGCCAAAGAAGCGGTAATGAAGGCTGGGCAATATGCCTACCGTGACCGTCGTACCAAAAAACGCGTGTTCCGCCAGTTGTGGATCGCCCGTATCAATGCAGCAAGCCGCTCGTTCGGCATGACCTACAGCCAGTTCGCCAATGGGCTGAAAAAAGCGGGCATCGAAATTGACCGTAAGGTTCTTTCCGACATGGCCATTCACGACAGCGCCGCTTTTGGTGCCATCGTGTCTCAAGTCAAGGCCAAACTGGCGGCTTGATCTTGGAGGTGAGTTGCTGTTGATTCGGTAGCGCTCACTGAAATAAAGATATGGGCCGGGGCTTGTAAAAGCTCTGGCCCTTTCTCATTGAGCGGTTTCTCGCCGATCAGTTGAATGCGCTCGGGTCGACCGCGAGTTGGACTTGTCCCGGCGATGCAACCCGCCTTTCGCAAGAATTTTTAAACCATCACACTCAAAAATGATGAACCCAATCGATGCCCTTGACGATTTGGTGCTGGCTGCCAAAAGCAGTTTTGCGGCCGCCGCAACGCCTGCCGATCTGGAGAATGCCAAGGCGCAGTTCTTGGGAAAATCCGGACGTGTGACGGAGTTGATGAAGGGCCTGGCCGCCCTCGGTGTTGACGAGAAAAAATCTCGGGGCGCGGCCATCAATTTGACCAAGCAGGCGATTGAGGCAGCGCTCAATGAACGTCGTCAGGCCCTCGCCGATGCAGAGCTTGAGGCCCAACTCAAGGCTGAAGCGCTCGACGTCACTTTGCCGGGTCGACAGCACGGCTTAGGCGGTTTGCATCCGGTCTCGCTCACGCTGGAGCGCATAGAGGCGATCTTCGGCTCCATGGGTTTTGATGTCGCGCAAGGACCGGAAATCGAGACCGACTGGTTCAACTTCACCGCGCTCAACACGCCAGAAGATCATCCCGCTCGGTCAATGCATGACACTTTTTATGTCGAGGGTGGAACGCAAACTGCGCCGAATCTATTGCGCACCCACACCAGCCCGATGCAGATTCGTTATGCCGTGCAGCATGTTAAAAAGCATCGAGCCCTCATTGACGCTGGCGGCCTGATGCCCGAAATTCGCGTGATCGCCCCGGGTCGTACCTACCGTGTTGACAGCGACGCCACGCATTCGCCTATGTTCCATCAATGCGAGGGCTTGTGGATCGGGGAGAACGTGAGCTTCAAGGACTTGAAGGTGGTGTTCACAGATTTTTGCCGTACCTTTTTTGAGTCGAATGATCTCGTGCTGCGCTTTCGCCCCAGCTTTTTTCCCTTCACCGAGCCGAGCGCCGAGATCGATATTCAGTTCCAGACGGGCCCGCTTTCAGGCCGCTGGCTGGAGGTGGCCGGGTCGGGACAAGTGCATCCCAATGTGGTGCGCAACATGGGACTCGACCCAGAAAAATACATCGGCTTTGCCTTCGGCATGGGCCCAGACCGCCTGACGATGCTGCGTTATGGCGTGAATGATTTACGCCTGTTCTTTGATGGTGACATCCGCTTTTTGTCTCAGTTTCAATAAGACATTAAGCCATCAAGCAATCAACAGAGCATAGCGAGGCAACACAATGCAATTTCCAGAATCCTGGTTGCGCGAATTTTGCAACCCGCCCCTGACGACCCAGCAACTGGCGGACACGCTGACCATGGCGGGTCTCGAAGTCGAGGACCTCAAGCCAGTGGCGCCGCCTTTTTCCGGCATTGTGGTCGGTGAAATCAAAGAGGCCATCGCGCACCCCAACGCAGACAAGCTGCGCATTTGCCAAGTCGATGTGGGGCAGGGCGCCTTGCTCAATATTGTTTGCGGGGCGCCCAATGCGCGCGTTGGCATCAAGGTGCCCTGTGCCCTGGTCGGCGCCGAATTGCCGCCCGGCGAGGACGGCAAGCCCTTTGCCATCAAGGTCGGTAAGCTCCGCGGCGTCGAAAGCTACGGCATGCTGTGCTCGGCGCGCGAACTCAAACTGTCCGACGATCACGGGGGCCTGCTGGAGCTGGCGCCTGACGCGCCGCTTGGACAGAATCTCCGTGCGCATCTGTCTTTGGACGACACGCTCTTTACGCTCAAACTGACGCCGAATCTCGCCCACTGCCTGAGTGTCTACGGCGTCGCCCGGGAACTTGCTGCCCTCACCGGTGCGCCCTTGAAGGCGCCGGTGTTTGCGTCTATGGCCGTCAATGATGACGCGCGTCTGGCGGTCAAAATCAGCGCCGCTGATTTGTGTGGACGTTTTTCAGGTCGGGTGATTCGCCACGTCAACACCCGCGCGGCGACGCCCTCCTGGATGGTCGACCGGCTGGCCCGCTGCGGCCAGAGAAGCGTCACCGCGCTGGTCGATATCTCCAATTACGTGATGTTCGAGCTTGGTCGGCCCTCGCATATTTTTGACCTCGACAAGATTCACGGCGGCCTTGATGTGCGCTGGGGAAAGGCTGGCGAGACGCTCAAACTGCTCAATGGCAACACGGTCACGCTCGACAGCAAGGTGGGCGTGATTGCAGACGATTCGCAAGTCGAGTCTTTGGCCGGCATCATGGGTGGTGACGCCACAGCCGTTTCTGACGCCACGGAAAATATCTATGTCGAAGCCGCGTTCTGGTGGCCCAAATCCATCGCCGGCCGTTCGCGTCGCTACAATTTTTCGACGGACGCGGGCCATCGTTTTGAGCGCGGCGTGGACCCAGGCCAGACGGTCGAACACATCGAGCGCATCACCAGCCTGATTTTGCAAATCTGCGGCACCGATCAAACCCGTTGCGGGCCAATCGATGACATTCAGGCCAAACTGCCGGAGGCTTTGCCGGTCACGCTGCGCGTGGCTCGCGCCGTCAAGGTGATTGGCATGCCCTTGAGCCAGGCGCAATGTGCGGATGCGCTCACACGCCTAGGGTTGCCCGTGAGCGAAGGCGAGGGCGTTCTGACCGTGCTGCCGCCCAGCTACCGCTTCGATTTGCAGATCGAAGAAGACCTGATCGAAGAAGTCGTGCGCATGATCGGCTACAACGCCCTGCCTGCCACACCACCGCTCGCGCCCATCTCGGCGCGGATTCGCCCCGAAGACCAGCGAAATCCCTTCGCCGTGCGCCGCTCACTTGCCGCGCTCGGGTACCAGGAAACCATCAACTTCAGTTTTGTCGAAGAGCGCTGGGAGCATGAACTCGCGGGCAATCCCAACCCTGTCAAGCTGCTCAATCCCATTGCCAGCCAGATGAATGTCATGCGATCTTCGCTGGTCGGTTCGCTGCTCCAGGTTCTCAAGTTCAATCTGGACCGCAAGGCTGGCCGCGTCCGGGTGTTCGAACTCGGGCGCGTATTCCTTCGCAGCGCTGACACGCTGAACACCGACACGACGGTAGCCGGTTTTCATCAGCCTATGCGCGTGGCCGGTCTGGCTTACGGGCCGCTGGACAGCTTGTCGTGGTCAAGAACTGACCGCAGCGTGGATTTCTTTGATGTCAAAGGCGACGTTCAGGCGCTGCTGGCTCCCTTGCACGCCGAATTTGCCCCAGCCCAGCACCCAGCCATGCACCCGGGCCGTTGCGCCAGCGTGCGCTTGCAAGGCGTGCAGATTGGTTTCATCGGCGAACTGCATCCCAAGTGGCGTCAGGGATACGAATTGGCGCAAGCGCCCATCCTGTTCGAGCTTGAGCTTGACGCCGTGTTGCAGCGCCGGGTTCCGCAATTCAGCAGTGTCAGCAAACACCAGCCGGTTGAACGTGACATTGCCGTGATCGTGGCTGAGGCGGTGACCCACTCGGCCGTCATGGCGGCGATCGATGGATCTGCTTGCGGCGGCCTTCTGCGTACGGCCACCTTGTTTGATGTCTACAGGCCGCAGCAAGCCAGTGCGACCATGCAGTTGGGTGAAAAAAGTCTGGCCGTTCGGCTGGTGCTCGGCAACGACGAGGCGACTTTGACAGACGAGCAAATTGATCTTGCCGTCAAGGTTGTGATCGAAGGCTTGCAAAACGCAGTCGGCGCTCGCCTGCGGACCTGAGTTGAGCTGGCGTTTCATCCAAATTCAACAGTGGTTGAGGAGTCGATATGGAATTTTCCGTTGAAAGCATGGAAACCCCAGCGCTGACGAAAGCCCAGTTGGCCGAATTGCTTTTTGAGCAAATCGGTTTGAACAAACGCGAGTCAAAGGACATGGTGGACGCCTTTTTTGTGCTGATCGCGGACAGTCTGGTCGACGGGCAGGACGTCAAGATATCGGGTTTCGGCAACTTTCAGATCCGAACCAAGGCGCCGCGACCTGGCCGCAACCCCAGAACTGGAGAATCCATCCCGATAGAGGCCCGCCGTGTGGTCACCTTCCATGCGAGCCACAAGCTGAAGGGTCAAATTCACGGCGATAGCCCTGAAGACCAAGTGCCCGCCGCTTCCTGAGGGCTTGAAGTTTTTGCCAACCGGCGGCGAAGACAATTTGCAGATGTTCCAGCCTTAGAGTAAATTCGCACATTCCCCCTTCAGGCTATTGATTTCCTTGGAGAAAACACTTCCACCGATTCCCGCCAAACGTTACTTCACCATCGGTGAGGTGGGCGACTTGTGCGGAGTGAAGCCTCATGTTCTCCGCTACTGGGAGCAAGAGTTCACCCAGCTTCGTCCCATGAAGCGGCGCGGCAACCGCCGCTATTACCAGCATCATGAAGTGCTGATGATCCGGCGAATCCGCGATCTTCTCTATGACCAAGGCTTCACCATCAGTGGCGCCCGAAACAAGCTCCAGGAAATCGTTCAAACCGAGCGTGACAAGCGCCGCAACGGCGAAGTCTTGCTTGACGGTGTTGAAGAACTCGAAGACACGGTTGCGGGCCTGGAGTTCTCGGCTATGGGTGCCGACTTTGATGATCTGACAGCTCCTGATCCGAGCAAAGAGGCCTCCCGGCAGCGGCTTGAACTGGTACGCCGCGAGCTCACCGAAATCCGGGATTTACTCCTTGCGTGAGGGCCGGCCAGACGAGTGAAGCGAGCTATAATTTCAGGCTCGGTGTGTGGCGCAGCCTGGTAGCGCACTTGCATGGGGTGCAAGGGGTCGAAGGTTCGAATCCTTTCACACCGACCAAGAGACAGTACAAAGGCCTTCAAGGAGCGATTCTTGGAGGCCTTTTCCATTGGTGAATCAAGAACTTACGCCGCACTGGCGTACAGAATCTGACAATCGACAGCCGCATCAAAGCGGGGGAACATCCGTAACCGTCCGGCCAACCCATCTTGAGTCCACCGGATGAAGCTGGCATCGTGTACACGATTGGAGGATCGTGGAGACGATGGAACAGTTTTCAAACGATGGCCGGCCTCGCCGGCGTGAATACAGCAAACCGTTCAAGGCGCAGGTTGTCGCCCAGTGCGGGCAGCCTGGCGCCAGCGTCGGCGGTGTTGCTTTATCCCATGGCCTGCACTCGAACATGGTGCATCGCTGGCTTCGGGGGGCGCGGCAAGATCAGGCTTTCACGCTCACTGCGAGCCAGGGCGAGCCAGCCGCATTTGTTGCTTTGCCGCTGCCGGCGCCGGTAAGCGCTGCGAGCGACCAGGTCGGTGCCGCACCACCGTTGCTGCAATTGCGACTTCAGCGTGCGGACTGGGTGGTCAACTTGCAGTGTCCGGCGCCCGAGTGTGCGGCCCTGCTGCGCGAGCTGCTGAGGTGATCCGCATTGACGCGATCTGGATGGCCACCGAGCCACTGGACATGCGCGCCGGCTTTGACAAAGCCCTGGCGCGGGTGGTGCAGGTCTTTGGCGCGGCTCACCCCCATCATGCTTACCTGTTTGCCAACGCCCGCAGCAACCGCATGAAGGTGCTGGTGCACGATGGCTTTGGGCTGTGGCTGGCGGCCCGGCGGCTCAACCGAGGGCGCTTTGCCTGGGGTGATCAAACGCTCGGCGCGAGGACAACACTGAGCGCCGAGCA
>CAJAOB010000317.1 GCA_903941205.1 uncultured Burkholderiales bacterium
ACGGCACCCGATCTTTGGGCAAAGTCAGGCACATAGGCAAAAGCCTGTGCCGCGGCAAGGGCAGGAATCAATGGCTTGAAGTGGTGATAGATTCGAACGGGTTCGGTATCCGGTCGAGCTCCGGGGCAGCCTGCCCGTTGCAGAGTCGACGACTGGCCCCATTTGGAAACTTCCACTCTAGAAATAAATCCGCCCATGGTTCCTCACCTCATCACCGCCCTGACTGGCCCGATCAATGAACTGGAGCAGCGCATCCTGGACTCGATGCCCGCCATCGAGCGCTGGTTTCGCCTCGAGTGGATGGAGCACACGCCGCCTTTTTACTGCTCGGTCGATGTACGCAACGCCGGCTTCAAGCTGGCACCGGTCGACACCAACCTGTTCCCGGGCGGCTGGAACAACCTGACGCCCGAGATGCTGCCGCTGGGGGTACAGGCGGCCATGGCAGCGATTGAAAAGATTTGCCCGGAAGCGCGCAACCTGCTGGTGGTGCCCGAAAACCACACGCGCAACACGTTTTACCTCTCGAACCTGCTGCAGCTCAAGCGCATCTTTCACCAAGCCGGCTTGAATGTGCGCTTTGGCTCACTCAACCCCGAGATCAAGGAGCCGACCACCACGGACTTGCCCACCGGCGAGTCGATCACCATCGAGCCCCTGATCCGAACGGATCGGCGCCTGGGGCTCAAGGACTTTGACCCTTGCACCATCTTGCTGAACAACGATTTGTCGGCCGGCATCCCGGGCATGCTGGAAGACCTGCATGAGCAATACCTGCTGCCACCGCTGCACGCCGGCTGGTCGGTGCGCAGAAAGTCGCGACATTTCCAGGCCTATGAAGAAGTGGCCAAGCGCTTCGGCAAATTGCTGGGCATGGACCCCTGGCTGATCAACCCGATGTATGCCAAGTGCGGCGAGGTGGATTTTGCCGAAGGGCTGGGCATGGACTGCCTGCGCACCAACGTCGATGCGCTGCTCACCAAGATCAAGCGCAAGTACAAGGAATACGGCATCAACGAAAAACCTTTTGTGGTCGTCAAGCCGGACAACGGCACTTACGGCATGGGCATCATGACGGTGCGCGATGTCAAGGATCTGGAAGCGCTGAACCGCAAGACCAAAAACAAGATGAGCACCACCAAGGACGGTCAGGCGCTGACCGAAGTCATCATCCAGGAAGGCGTGCTGACGAACGAGCGGGTCAATGATGCGGTGGCCGAACCCGTGGTCTACCTGATGGACCGCTACGTGGTGGGCGGCTTCTACCGCATTCATGCCGAGCGCGGCGTCGACGAGAACCTCAACGCGCCGGGGGCCAGCTTTGTGCCGCTGGCCTTTGCGGACAGCGGCCGGCTGCCGCAGCCAGGTCAAAAGCCCGGCTCCAGCAGCCCCAACCGTTTCTACATGTACGGTGTGATTGGCCGGCTGGCCATGCTGGCGGCCAGCTATGAGCTCGAGGGTACAGACCCGAACGCAGAGGTTTACGACTAAAGCCGTTTTGAGCATTGGATTGGCACGAGCACTACCCGCGCGCCCGCCCCACCACTCGGCACCTGCCAAGTCTGACCGGCTCTGCTGCTTGATCGTCGGGGCTTCAGTTGCTGCATCGCAACAAAAATTCGCTTTTTCCAGCGGCAGCCGCACGCGCAAGCCCGCGCAGGTCAGCACAAGCGCAAAATAGCAGGCCCAAAGTAACCATTCCCCCCGGTCGCTGAGCAGGCTTTGAGCACTGATCCGACCTTCAAGAGGGGAATTTTTTGTGACCAGCTCAAAATCATCCCTCACGGCGCTAACCCTGGGCGCCATCGGTGTTGTCTACGGCGACATCGGCACAAGCGTCCTTTACGCCGTCAAGGAAGTCTTTGGCTCCGGCCACGTCGCTTTCAGCCCTGAGAACGTCTACGGCATTCTCTCGATCTTCTTCTGGACCTTGACGGTCGTCGTGTCGATCAAGTACGTGCTGCTGGTGCTGCGCGCCGACAATCACGGCGAAGGCGGTCTGGTGGCCATGCTGGCGCTGGCATCACAAGCTGTGAAGGACAAGCCTGAACTGCGGCGAGTCCTGCTGATCATCGGCATCTTTGGCACCTCGCTGTTTTATGGAGACGGCGTGATCACACCCGCCATCTCGGTGTTGTCGGCGGTCGAGGGCCTGGAAGTGATTTCGCCGGCCTTCAAAGGCTACGTCATCCCGACCACGCTGGTCATCCTGTTTGGCCTGTTTGCAGTGCAAAAGCGCGGCACCAGCGGCATCGGCAAGTTTTTCGGCCCCATCACCCTGGTCTGGTTTGCGGTGCTGGCGCTGCTGGGCATCGCGCAGATCATCACGAACCCCGTGATCCTCAAGGCCGTCAGCCCGCACTACGCGCTGATGTTCATGTGGACCAACCCGGGAACCACATTCATCATCCTGGGCGCGGTGGTGCTGTGCGTGACGGGCGCTGAGGCGCTTTACGCAGACCTGGGGCACTTCGGCAAGAAACCGATCCGGCTGGCCTGGTTTTCCGTCGTCATGCCTTCGCTGACGCTGAACTACTTTGGCCAGGGCGCTCTGCTTTTAAAGAACCCGGAGTCCGTCAAGAACCCGTTTTACCTGATGGCGCCCGAATGGGCCTTGCTGCCGCTGGTGCTGCTGGCCACCATGGCCACCGTCATTGCATCGCAAGCGCTCATTACCGGCGCGTTCAGCGTCACCAAGCAAGTCATCCAGCTCGGCTACCTGCCGCGCCTGAACATCCAGCACACCAGCGTGCGTGACACCGGCCAAATCTACATGCCCATGGTCAACTGGGGACTGTTCGTGACCATCGTGCTGGCCGTGCTGATGTTCCGCTCGTCCAGCAACCTGGCGGCCGCCTACGGCATCGCGGTGTGTACCGACATGCTGATCACGACTATTTTGACTTTCTACGTGATTCGCTACGCCTGGGGGTATCCGCTGTCGCTGTGCCTGGCTGCCACTGGCATCTTCTTCGTGGTGGACTTCGCTTTTTTTGCCTCCAACCTGATGAAGCTGTTTGCGGGTGGCTGGTTCCCGCTGGTCATCGGTGGCCTGGTCTTCACGCTCATGATGACCTGGAAGGAAGGACGAGAGCTCCTCAACGGCAAGCTGCGCGCCGACGCGATCGATCTGCCCTCTTTCCTGGAGTCGGTGTTCATGAGCCCGCCCGCTCGGGTCGAAGGCACGGCGGTTTTCCTGACGGCAGAAACCGGCACTGTGCCCAACGCCATGCTGCACAACCTCAAGCACAACAAGGTGCTGCACGCGCAGAACTTGTTCGTGACCGTGCAAAACCACGAAGTGCCCTGGATCGGTATGGACAAGCGGCTGGAGATTGAGTCGCTGGGGCATCACTGCTGGCAGGTGGTGATCCACTACGGCTTCAAGAACGACCCGGACGTTCCCAAGGCGCTGCAGCGCATCAAAAGCCGCGGCTGCGAGATGGACGCGATGACCACCAGCTATTTCCTCTCGCGTGACACGGTGATTCCGACAATAGGCGGCGGCATGTCGCCCTGGCGCGAAAAATTGTTTGCCCAGATGCACCATAACGCCAGCGGCGCTGCCGACTTTTTGAAGTTGCCAAACAACTCGGTTGTGGAATTGGGCTCGAAAATCGAAATTTAGCGTGAGGTTCAAGCCAAGATCGCCCCAGTCGCCCTGTTTGCCATGTTCGCCAAGCCGGTTTGACTGCGCAAATCAAGCGCATCAAGAATTTCCTGGTAGCTGGCCGCCACGACAAGGTCTTGCGCCGCCAGTCGCGTTTGCAGTGACGGCCTGAACAAAAAGCCCTGTGAGGCCTGGCGCAACATGGAAAGGTCGTTGAACGCGTCGCCAACGGCCAGTGTGCTCAAGCCGTGGGCGGTGTATTCCTCAATCACCTCGTGCTTGCCGTGTGCTCGCGCATACAGAGCCGAGGAAATATAGCCTTGGGCGTCGCAGATGAAGCGGTTGCAGCGCAATTCCGGCTCGCCCAGGGCATACCAAAAGGGAGCGACCATTTGCTCGAAGGCATCCGAGACGAGCACGACCCGCATCTGCTCGCGCAGGCAATGCAGGAACTCCTTGGCGCCGGGTAAGGGGGTCATCTTGCTGACCAGAAGCTGCAGATCTGCCAGCCGCAGACCCTGTTTGCGCAAGGTGCGGATCCGGAATTCAACCAGACGGTCATAGTGCGGCACCTCGCGGGTTGTCAGCGCGAGTGCCGGTATGTCGCAGGCTTGTGCGATGTGCGGCCAAAGTTCGGGGATCAAAACCCCCTCCATGTCGATGCAGGCGATGTCCATGGGCCCGCCCTTAATGATTTACAGACGGCGCGAACACCAGTGCCAGGCCCAGCCCGACCAACACCAGGCCAATGCTTCGATTCAACACCACCTGGCGCTGCAACATCCGATGGCGCAAGCTGTCCTCGGAGAAAAACAGACTCACCATGCTGAACCACACCCAGTGAGCAAGCGACATGAAAAGGCCGTAGCCAATCTGCACGGCCAGCGAGGTGCCCGGATTCACCACCTGCGTGTAGACGCTCACCACAAACAGGGTGGTCTTGGGATTCAGCGCATTGGTCAAAAACCCCGTGCGAAAGGCATTCCACGCGCTCAGATCCGAAGCAGGCAGCGATCCCTTAGCCACCGAAATGCGACTGAAAAAGGTTTGGTAACCCACATAGATCAGGTACAGGGCACCGGCCAACTTGATAGCCGAAAACAAAACGGGCGAGCTCTGCAAGACCAAACCCACGCCGAGCATGGTGTAGAGAACATGCAGTTGAACCCCCGCAGCAATTCCCAATGAGGCGAGCAGGCCCGCAGGCCGGCCGTAAAGAAGACTGTTGCGGGTGACCATGGCAAAGTCGGCGCCCGGGCTGACGACGGCAAGAATCGTGACGACAGCCACGGCGAGTAATTCAATCATTCGAACTCCTGATGAACCGGCTTAGCGCTTGCGGCGAAACGTGATCACCAGCACGTCGCGAATACCCGGCTTGTCGACGTCCATTTGCAAGACGGGCGACACGCCATGCAGCACGCGCTCGTCATTGACGATGGCCATGTCCAGCGGCTCCCACAGGGTGAAGTCGTCAAGCCAGGTCCTGTCTGGCGCGTAGATGCTGGTCACGCCGTCCAGGAGGTTGGTGCGGCGAATCAAAGCCATCAGCACGAAATTGACGCCATCGCGGTGAATGCCCTCGGGGGTTGGCAATCCCGGAAGATCGGCAGAGCTTTCAATGCGGAATTGGTGCACCTCGATATGCCACGACGAATAGGGTGCGAGGCGACCAAAAATTTCGCAGCCCAGTGTGACCAGGGACTGAAAGCTGCGGCCTTCCATGACTTCACGCGCAACAGGCTCGAAATGCCTGGCAATGCCGCCGTTGAGATGGTTGTAAGTCAGGCTCTGGAAGTGCGGCTGGTGAGGTTGCACTTGAAAGCGGCGGCTGGACGGTAAAGCGCTGAGCGTCGCATGCCGACGGTAACGGTACTTGCCGCCGTCCGCCATATAACCGTCCAGAGCGAGCTTGGACCAGCTCTCCTGAAAGGACGGCCAATCGGCCAGCGCGTCCTGGTCGATGGTTTGCAGCAACTTGCGGGTGCGGTCCGCTGGCAAAAAACAATAGTCTTTGTGCGCCACCAAACGACAAACGCTCTCAATTTCGGAGTCGTCCGTGGGCGAGGTCGCCTGATTCGGGGCGTCGACATTTTCATTCCAGACACTTGAAAGCATAAAAATCCCTTTCCTTTTTGCAAAACGGTCTCGTCTCGCTGAAAGCATTCTTTCAAGTCACATCGATTAATACAAACGATATATCCTCTCGTTCATGCGTGAGAAAAATTCACTGATTTCCATCAAGCTTCCGCCGCTCAACAGCCTGCGCATCTTCGAGGCGGCCGCGCGGCATCAAAGCTTTGTGCGCGCTGCTGACGAACTGCACCTGACACATGGCGCTGTGAGCCGGCAGGTGCGGTTGCTGGAGTCGCAGCTGGCGGTCGCGCTGTTCGAGCGACGCAACCGCGCGGTCTTCCTGACCGAACACGGTGCGATCCTGCTGGATGCTTGCGTGGATATGCTGGTGCGACTGCATAAGGCCGTGCGCACCATCAAAGGCCCTGCGCAGCAGCGGCCGCTGGTGCTGTCATGTGAACCCACGATCGCCATCCGATGGCTGATTCCGCGCTTGCCCGCTTACCGCGCGCGCTACCCGGAACACCCGGTGCATCTTTTGACCGCGGGCGGACCCGTGGACTTTGCCCGAGATCATGTCGATCTCGCTTTGCGCCGCAATGACTTCAACTGGGGCGACGAATGTCACGCCGAACCTGTTGGCGCCGAGTTGATCGGGCCGGTGTGTGTCGCAGCCCTGGCGCCAGCGGCCGATGCACCCATGCCGTCAGCGGCCTTCTCCCGGCTCTTGCATTCGCGAACACGCCCCGCCGCCTGGCGCCAATGGCAAGAAGCGACCGGCCAGCCCGTGCGCTGCGAGGAATCCGAGCATTTCGAACACTTTTACCTCAGCCTGCAGGCGGCCAATGCCGGTCTTGGCGTGGCCATAGGCTCGGCCTACATGGTCGGCGACGACCTGCGCGACGGCCGGCTGGTCGCGCCCTGCGGCTTCGTTGCCGACGGCTCCCAGTACATGATGCTGTCGCCCCTGGCTTTTGACAAGGACGAGCGGCGGGCGCATTTTCTGGACTGGGTCCGCAAGGAGCTGGCGCAATCCAGGCAAGACGCCGGCCTGCTGTCCGCCGGCAAGCCCTCGAGCTAACGCGAGCGAGTGAGGCTGTGGCAGGCGCCCGTCGCGCAGAGCCGCCGGGCTGAGTTGCGCTACAGACCGCAGGCATGTTCTTGACGCTGACGAGCCGCAGTGAAGCCGCTCGCAAGGCGTTTGCGCACGCCCACGGCCAGCGATCCCCAGGGCAGGATCAGCCTGCGAAGCTCTGCCGGGAAAGTTCTCTCGCGACCTCCAAGCCCCGGTAGCATGAAGGCCTTGATACCCTCTGCGATACTGAACCGGCTCGTCTGTCAGCAGTGGCACGCTGACTGATGTTTTTCAGCTTCTCCGGCTGTCGACTCGCACCAAGTGCTTGGACGCGACCCGTTCGACGCTTCAGGCCCCAATTCGCCGCAGGCACGAACGACCATGAAACCCAAATTGATCCGTTTAGAAGAAGCTGATGTGGGTATACCGGCCCAGATGGACTACTTGATGGGGCCAGAGCGTGACCTCGCCGGCGGGTCAGTGCGTAGCCGCTACCTTATTTGCTCGACACCTCGCTCCGGTTCCACTGCGCTCGCAGATCTGCTTGGCAAATCTGGCGGCGCTGGCGACCCCCTTGAATACCTGAATGCGCGTCTCATGGCCGGCTGGCTGCGCAGTCGCGGAGGGGGGCGTGAACTGGATCTCTTGCATTACCTTGAAGAAATCGAGGCGCGCCGGACCTCCCCCAACGGCGTGTTCGGACTCAAGGTTCACAGCTATCAGTTACGCCAGATTTGGGGTGGCGATCACGAGTCGATCAAAGCCTTCCTGAGTCGCTTCGATCACCTCGTATTCGTAGGCCGCCGGGACAAACTCGCTCAGGCCGTCTCCCTGTCAAGGGCGAGAGTCACGCAAATATGGACTTCAGAGGACCGGCGGTTTCTGGCAGAAGACGATCCGCGACTTCACATGGAGGTGCCATTCAACCCCGCTTTAATTGCCGAATGCCTAGAGATGATTGCTTCCGGCGAGCTGGCTTGGCTGAGACTCTTCAGGGCGACGAGGCGCAAGCCCTTGGTGCTGGAGTACGAAAACTTCGTCGCCGACATGGCTGGCTCCACGCGCAAGATTCTGAATGCTCTCGGCGTTCAGGGTTCGGATCTTCCCGCCAGCCCCCATTTGCGCAAGCAGGGCGCAAAGGCAGACCCGCTGCTCGTGAAGTTTCGGCAGTATCTGGGAGTGGATGCCGGCAACAGTCTCTGACCTGCCCTGCCCCGTCATCCCTGCGCAGCCTGCCCTGGACCTGCCAGGGCGGGGGCAGGAATTCATCCCCGTGTGCCCGGCGCCGGACGGCAAAGAGGGATACCTGCCTTCGAGAGGGTGGCGGAAAGAAAAGATCCGCCACACCCGCCCCCCGACCTGCTCATGGGCAGGCTGCGAAAATCTCCCGATGAACTTCCTGCGCGACCTCCATCCTTCGTCAGTCACCGCCGGTTTCGTTGCTGTGCTGGTGGGTTTCACAAG
Organism: uncultured Burkholderiales bacterium; assembly: GCA_903941205.1. Taxonomy (GTDB): domain Bacteria; phylum Pseudomonadota; class Gammaproteobacteria; order Burkholderiales; family Burkholderiaceae_C; genus Polaromonas. The sequence goes on from CAJAOB010000317.1 coordinate 8,226, forward strand.
TTCCGTGGCCATCGTTTTCCAGGCGGCCCTGGCTTTCAATGCGACACCCGCGCAACTGGCCTCCTGGATCTGGGCCTTGGGTATCGGCATGGGACTGTGTTCGGCGCTGCCTTCGCTGTGGCTGAAAAAGCCGGTGATGGTGGCCTGGTCGACGCCGGGCGCGGCGGTGCTTGCTTCAGCCGGTCTGGCGGGCGGGTTTTCGATGGCCGAGGCGGTCGGCGCTTTCATGGTCTGCGCGGCGCTCACGACGCTGGTGGGTGTCACCGGCTGGTTTGAAAAGGTCATGGACCGCATTCCGCAGGCCCTGACATCAGCCTTGCTGGCCGGTGTGCTGGCACGCTTTGGCATGCAAGCCTTTGCCGCGGCGCAAACGGCTTTGCCGCTGGTGCTGCTGATGCTGGCGCTTTACCTGATCGGTCAGCGCTGGAAGCCGCGTTATGCGGTGGTGCTGACGCTGACAGGCGCCGTGGCCTGGGCGATGGTGATGGGCGAGATGCGATGGCCGGCGTTGAGCTTTTCAGTAACGCTCCCGGTCCCGGTGCTGCCGGAGTTTTCACTGGCCGCGCTGGTCAGCCTGGCTTTGCCGCTGTTCGTCGTCACCATGGCTTCGCAAAACTTGCCCGGCGTGGCGGCGATTCGGGCGGCGGGCTACGGGCCGGACAGCGCAGACGGTGGTATTCCCATTTCGCGCGTGATCACGCTGACCGGCGTAGCAACGCTGCTGCTCGCGCCCTTTGGCGCCTTCGCGCTCAACTTCGGCGCGATCACGGCGGCCATCTGCATGGGGCCGCAAGCGCACGAAGACCGCGACAAGCGCTACACCGCCGCCGTCTCATGCGGCGCCATCTACGTGTTGATCGGCACCTTTGGCGCCGCCGTCACCGGCTTGCTCACCGCCTTTCCCAAAGAACTGGTGGTGGCCATCGCCGGACTCGCGCTGCTCGGCAGCATAGGCGGGGGGCTGGCGGCGGCCATGAAGGAGCCGGCCGAGCGCGAAGCCGCGCTCATCACCTTTCTTGTGACCTTGTCGGGTGTGACGCTGGCCGGAATCGGGTCGGCGTTCTGGGGCATCGTGGCGGGCGCGCTGGCGCTGTTTGTACAACAATACGCAAAGCCCCGAACGGCCGACCTCACGCCGGCTGCCCCTTCCACGCAGCGAACCCCCTCGCCGGACAACACAGGCCCTGCCGGTCCGACAGAACAAACCAGCGCCGCGTGCGCTGCATCCGCCACCCCCTCGGCTACCACTACCACCACCGCCACCCCCGTGGCCAGCCCATCATGAACCTGCTTTTTGTCGCCGATCCCCTGGAGTCTTTCAAGATCTACAAGGACACCACCTTTGCCATGATGCGCGAGGCCCAGCGCCGCGGCCACACCCTCAGTGCCTGCGAGCCCAAGGACATCATGTGGCAGCGCGGCGGCCATGTGACGGCCTTTGTGCGCGATATTCGCCTGACGGGCGACGCGCAAGACTGGTTTGAAGCCAGGCAGAAAAAGCCCGACGAACGGCCGCAGGCGATCAAGGATTTCGGCTGCGTCATCATGCGCAAGGACCCGCCCTTTGACAGCGAGTTCTTCTACAGCACGCACCTGCTGGAGCAAGCCGAGCGCGAAGGCGCGCGCGTCTTCAACAAGCCGCGCGCCCTGCGCGACCACCCTGAAAAGCTCGCCATCATGGAGTTTGCGCAGTTCATCGGCCCGACGCTGGTCACGCGCGACGCGAGCGACATCAAGCGCTTTCATGCCGAGCACCAAGACATCATCCTCAAGCCGCTGGACGGCATGGGCGGCATGGGCATTTTTCGCGTCAGGGCTGACGGCTTGAACCTGGGCAGCATCATCGAGACGCTCAACAAAGACGGCGAGCAAAGCGTGATGGTGCAGAAGTTTTTGCCCGCGATCGCTCAGGGCGACAAGCGCGTGTTGGTCATTGGCGGCAAGCCTGCGCCTTTTTGCCTGGCGCGCATACCGCAGGGCAATGAAGTGCGCGGCAACCTCGCCGCTGGCGGACTGGGCGTAGCGCAAGCGCTGTCAGCGCGCGACCGCGAGATCGCCGAGACGGTCGGCCCGGTGCTGGCCGCACGCGGGCTGTTGCTGGCCGGCATCGACGTCATCGGCGACTGCATCACCGAAATCAACGTCACCAGCCCGACCTGTTTTCAGGAAATCTTCGATCAGACGGAGTTTGACGTGGCGGCGATGTTTGTTGACGCGCTGGAAGCCGCGCTGGCCCTGCCGCGCAGCGCGGTGTAAGCAGCCCTTCGATACCTCAGGGCGAACGGGGAGGAGACGCGAGTCCGGAAAAGGCTAGAGGGGGAAGAAGGCGCCATCGGGAAGAAGGCTTAAACCACGCAAGCCCCACCCACAAACACCTTGAGCTCCCCCGGCTTAAACGGTGTCCAGCTTTCGTTGGTCGTCAGTGGTGCCGTGACCACCACAGCCACGCGGTCGCTGGGTTGGGTGTGCTCTGCAAAGTTGATGCTGAGGTCTTCGTCGCTCAGGCGGGCGTGTGCAAACGGGTGGCGGCGTTCGACATAAAACAGCGTCGTCGAGGCGTGCGCCCACAGCGCCAGGCCGTTGCTCAGCATGAAATTGAAGGTGCCATGGCGAGAAATCTCGCGGGCCAGTTCGCGCAGCGTCAGCGTGAGCTCGGCGACGCTGGGCACGCCAGCATGGGACTTGGCCAGCTCTTGCATCAGCCAGCAAAAAGCCCGCTCGCTGTCGGTGTTGCCGACCGGTCTGAAGTTGCCGTGCAAACGGGGATGAAAGTCTTGCAGGTCGCCGTTGTGCGCAAACACCCAGTAGCGGCCCCAAAGCTCCCGCACAAAGGGGTGGCAGTTCTCGAGCGCGACGTGCCCTTGCGTCGCCTTGCGGATGTGGGCGATGACGTTGCGGCTCTTGATCGGGTAGCGGCGAATAAGGTCGGCCACCGGCGAGTCGCAGGCCGGCAGGTGATCCACAAAGTGGCGCAGGCCCTTGTCGTCTTCATCCCCCTCAAAAAACGCGATGCCCCAGCCATCGGCGTGCTGGTCGGTGCGCCCGCCGCGCTGCGCAAAGCCCGCGAAACTGAAAGTCACGTCGGTCGGGGTGTTGCAGTTCATTCCAAGCAGCTGGCACATGATGCAAAGCTCCGATCAGGGTGCGGCCGGTTGTGGCTTCGCAGGGTCCGGGCGCAGGCGCCAGGCGGCGACCATGGCCAGCATGCACAGCGCCGCCAGCATGAAGAAAACCTCGTTGAAAGCCGCCAGCCGGTCCGGGCTGCTGGCCGCACCTGTCAGGCTGTCGCCATGCGAGGCCAGTCGCCATTCGAGCACGATGCCGCACAGGCTCACACCAGTGGCGCCGCCCAGCATGCGCATAAAGCTGACGCTGCTGGCGCCCTGCGACAGCAGCGCAGGCGGCAAGGGGCGCAGCGCACCGAGGTTGAGCGAGGAGAGGATGAAGCCCAGCCCGATGCGCCCAAGGATAGCCAGCAGCAGCAGCCAGGTTAATGAGCTGCCCAGGTCAACTGTGACCATGAGCGCGAAGGAGGCAGCCAGCAGAGCCAGGCCCAGCGTCACCAACCGGTAAGTCGGTTGCCGGTCGGCCAGCCGGCCGACCAGAGCCATGGTCAACGCCAGCACCAGGCCGGCGGGAAGCAAAAGGGTGCCCGCATACGAGGCAGACAGGCCCAGCGCCAACTGCATGTAAACCGGCAACAGGTAGGTGGAGCCGAAAAAGGCCGTGCCATAAATAAAGGCCACCACGCTGCCCATGGCAAAGGGGCGAGAGGCAAACAGCGCCAGGTTCATCAGCGGTTCGCGGCCTTGCCGGATCAGACGCCTTTGCCAGGCCAGAAAACCCAGCAACGCTAACGCTGAAACGGCCAGCAGCAAGGTCGAGGTCACGACGGCGCCGCCGTGCAGTTCGACCATTCCGGTCAACAGACACAGCGTGCCCAGCGCGGCCAGCAACAAGCCGCGCCAGTCGAGCGCACCGTCGCGGCTGATGGCACCGCCGCCGGGTGCGCTGACGGGCACGTAGCGCCGGGCCAGCCAGATCGACAGCAGGCACAGCGGCACCACGAGAAAGAAGATCGAGCGCCAGCCAAACATGTCGACCAGCACGCCGCCTATGCTCGGGCCGAGCGCCGGCGCCAGCACCACGCCCATGCCAAAAATGCCGCTAGCGCGACCCTGCTCATTGGGTGCAAAGGCGCGCATGATGATGATCGCCGGAATGGGTTGCACCACACCCGCGGCCAGGCCCTCGGTCACGCGGGCCAGCAGCACCAGTGCAAAACTGCCCGCCAGCCCGCCCAGCAGACCACCGCTCATCAACAGCAGCATGCAGCCGACGTAGGTCCGGCGATAGCCGTAGCGCGCCAGCAGCCAGGGCGTGGTCAGCATCGACACCGTCATGGCCGCCATGAATCCCGACGAGACCCATTGGGCCCGCTCCTGGCCCAGCACAAAGGTGTGCGCCATGTCGGGAACGGCCACATTGACGATGGTGGACGACATGATCGAGGCCATGGTGCCCACCATCACGGACAAAAGCAGCAGCCAGCGGTAGCGCGGGCCGTAGCGCGCCTGTAACTCGGCCAAGGTGGCGGGGCGGCTCATAGCGAGCCCGGCGCTTGCTTCATGCAGCGCGCCCGGTCAGTCGCGCGGCTCAGACCAAAGGCGCCCGCCAGTAGCCCAGTTTTCACGCTTGATGTCGGTGATGATGATGTCGACCGAATCGGCCGATCCTCCCAGCACCTCCACCGTGACGCGCGTGATTTCGGCCACCAGCTTCTTCTTTTGCTCGGGCGTGCGGCCTTCAAACATTTCAATGTGGTACGTGGGCATGGTTTTCCTTGGGTTCGCCAGCAGGCAGCGGGGACGATGCGGCAGGCATTCAAAACCTGTAACAGGGCAAGCCCCCGATGATAAAAGCCCCCAGGCTGATGATTCACTCCCGAATGAAAAAGAAACCCTGGCGATCGGTCAGCGTTTTCAGGCTGACCGTTGGGATGCCGGGCGTGCCGGCAGGCGCCATGCCCGCTACAGGAGGGTGCAGGCCGGCCACAAGGACACGCCGGAATGCGCTGCGGCCAAGCTGGCGGCCTGGGTCCGGCAAGCGGGCGCACCGCCTTGAGTGCTGGCGGCGTCCGCAACTACCGCCCCGGACAGCATCTGCAAGCCGGTCGCTGACATGGCCTGTTCGTAAGCGCGCAGCTCGACTTCGTAACAAGGGCAGGCCAGCGCTGCGAGCGCCGCTTCGTCCAGCAGCATGAGGTAGCCACGGCTGTAGCTGATGAGGCCGCGCCATTGCAGGGCACTGGCCGCCTGCGTGACGCTTTCGCGCCGCACGCCGAGCATGCGCGCGAGCACCTCATGGGTCAGAAAAAGTTCTGTGGAATGCATCCGGTCGCGTGCCACCAGCAGCGCGCGCACCAAGCGCTGCGACACGCTGTGATGGTGGGCGCAAATGCTCTGCCGAGACGCCTGCTGCAAGCGCAGGTGCACATAGCGCCCGAGCACTTCGCGCAGGCGCGGGCTGTCTTGCCAGCACTGCGCAAACACCTCGCGGCGCCAGACAAATGCCCGCCCCGCCATTTGAACGCGGTAATCAAAGCCCGCCTGGGGCAGCCCCAGCGCCAGCGCCGCCGGCAACATGCCTTCATGGCCGACCTGCGCTATCGCCAGACCCTCCGGACCAGCCACGGGCACCATGGCAGAAACAAAACCTTCGACGGGAAACCACGCGCCGACAGCCAGCTCGCCCGCGCTGGCCAGCTGCGCATAGAGGGGCAGTTCGAGCAGTTCGCCCTGCCGCAAGAATTCGGTCCGGTCCGCGGCCGGCAAAGCTGCAATCAGGCGGTTGGCGAATGACAGGTTTTTCGGCAGCAAGTCGAACTTTCAAGACGGTGCCCCAGCGCCGCGCGACCCAGACGCGCCAACTCCGCTTGCACAAATCATTACAGCCCGGAAGCCGGACTGCGCAGGCTGAACGGCTCGAAACACTGTGTAGCTTTCATCTCCAGATGCGTCGCCAGACCGCGCCGAGTGCCAGCGTCCGGCCCGCCTGGGGGGTGGTCTGGCCATGGACCGGCTCAGGCGCCGCTTGATGCGCCGATGAATCGGTAAATATTTGTGAGGCAGGGTCTACGCACGCTTACATATCAGCGGGGCGGAGTCACCATGTGGCCGCTGCTGAGAAGTCTTCGAGCCGGTCCGTAACGGCTTGCCGGGCTTGAGCGGCGCAGTGCTCGAGCCGGTCTGTTCGAGGGCCCTTCTGCATCGAAACAAGCCTGCCTCGGATCAAGCCTGACTTGAAACAAGTCAGCACAGTCAGACCCGGCTTGTTGCAACTGGGGCGATATGCCTAACGCATTTCAGACTGCCTCCGCGCCTGTGTGCGCCAGCGCACGTACACCGGTGCCGCGGGGCCCGGGCCAGACAGTCACCAAAACCGACCATACAACTTGACGCCGGCAACCTTGAAAACCGCAGGGCCGCGCGGCAGAGCGCCATCCGGACGGGTTTGGAGGCTTGCCTTGACCGATCATCTGTCACTAAAGAACTGCTCATGAAAACACCGCCACCTTCGCGCGGATGGAGAGCGCTGACCGCCTGTAGCGCCTGGCTGGCGCTGGCGGGCTCGGGCGCTGGCGCGCTGGCGCAGCCCGCCACTGCGCCCAAGAAAGCCACCGCCGAAACGCCCGTAAGCGCCGCCAGGGCAGCGGCCAGCAAGAGCCAGGCTGTCAGCCTGAACTTTGTCAACGCCGACCTTGACGCCGTGGCCCGCACCCTGGCCACGCTCACAGGGCGCAATGTGGTGGTCGATCCGCGCGTCAAGGGCACGCTCACGCTGATCACCGAGCAGCCGGTCACGCCGCTGCAAGCCTTCAATCAGTTTGCAGCGCAGCTGCGCTTGCAGGGCTTTGCGATGGTCGAGACGGCGGGGCTTTACAAAATTGTTCCTGAAGCAGACGCCAAGCTGCAAGCGGGTGCGGTGTCCGCCGGACAGCCAGGTACCAGCGCCACAGCCAGCGGCAACCAGATCGTCACGCAGATCTTCAGGCTCAACCACGAAGCGGCGAACAACCTGTTGCCCATCCTGCGGCCGCTGATCACACCCAACAACACCATCACGGTGAACGCCAGTGGCAACACCCTGGTGATCACGGACTATGCCGACAACTTGCAGCGGCTGGCGCGCATCATTGCCGCGCTTGACATAGCGAACGCCAGCGACGTTGAAGTCATCGCGCTTAAAAACGCCGTCGCTTCGGACCTGGTGCCCTTGCTGATCCGGCTGCTCGAGCCCGGCACTGGCGGTGGCCCGGGCGCTCCGGGCGACAGCTCGTTTCGCACCACCTTGCTGGCCGAGCCCCGTGGCAACTCGGTGATCTTGCGGGCCGCCAACCCGGCGCGTGTTGCGCTGGTGCGCTCGCTGGTCGAGAAGCTGGACCGGCCGCCTGAAAGCGGCCGCGACCCGGCCGGCAACATCCATGTGGTCTACCTCCGGAACGCTGACGCCACACAGCTCGCGCTGACCTTGCGAGGGGCTATTTCTGCGGACGCCGGGCCGACTACAGCCGGACCAGTACCGCAACCGCCAGCGCCGGGAGCTGCTGCGGGGGCCGGGGCGTCCGCAGCGCCGCGTCCGGCCGTCACGGGCGGGCAGATCCAGGCGGACCCGGCGACCAATTCGCTGATCATCACCGCACCCGACCCGCAATACCGGCAACTGCGCGCCGTGATCGACCGGCTCGATGCGCGCCGCGCGCAGGTTTATGTAGAAAGCCTGATCGTCGAGGTCAACGTCGACAAGGCCGCCGAGTTCGGCATTCAGTGGCAGCAGCGCCTGGGCAAGGCCGGCAATGACACCCTCGGCGTGGTGGGCACCAACTTCGGCACCGGCGGCGACAACATCGTGAACCTGCTCACGCAAGGCCTGAGCGGCGTTTCGGCCGATGGCGTGACGCCCGGCGCCGGTCTGATTGCGGGCGCCTTGCGGCGCAGCAACGGGCTCTTCACGCTGGGCCTGCTGGCGCGCGCGCTGGAGCAGTCGGGCAGCGGCAATATCTTGTCAACGCCCAATTTGCTGACGCTGGACAACGAGGAAGCCAAGATCGTGATTGGCCAGAACGTGCCCTTCATCACCGGCCGTTACACCAACACCGGCACCGGCCTCAATGGCACGGTCAACCCCTTTCAGACGATAGAGCGCAAGGACGTAGGCCTGACGCTGCGCGTGCGGCCGCAGATCAGCGAGAGCGGCACCATCAAGCTGGTGATCGCCCAGGAAGTCAGCAGCGTACAGCCTTCCTCGGTGAACGCAGCCTCGGGTCCGATCACCAACAAACGCTCGATTGACTCGACCGTGCTGGTCGACGACGGCGGCATTGTGGTGCTGGGCGGTTTGCTGCAAGACGAATACGCCGACAACCAGGAGAAAGTGCCCTTGCTCGGCGACTTGCCGCTGTTCGGCAATCTGTTCAAAAACCAGTCGCGCAGCCGCAAGAAAACCAACCTGATGGTCTTCATGCGGCCGGTTGTGGTGCGTGATGCACAGGCCACAGACACGCTGTCGCTGGACCGCTACGAGCTGATGCGCGGGCTGCAGCAAGGCATGCAACCCGGGCCAAGCAAGCTGCTTCCCATCAACGAAGCCCCGCAGTTGCCGGCCTACCGCGGACCGTCGCCCACACCGACCCAGCCACCCGCACCGGGTGCGCTGCCGACACCGAGTACGCCGCCGGCTTCACCGCCCGCTTCAGTGCCCGGACCGGCTGGCGAAGCCGCTGCGCCCGGGCCAGCCGACCCGCCGGCTGACGCCAAGCCCTGAGCATGTCGCCCCGCTACCCTTTGCCCTATGCATTTGCACGCGCCTTCGAGCTGCTGCTTGAGGCCGAGAACGAACAGCTGACGCTCTGGCACAGCGGCCATCCGCCGCTGAGCGCCTGGTCCGAGGTGATGCGCAAATACACCGTGCGCGAGGTCCGTCAGCTGGAGCCGGACCTGCTGGTCCAGCGCATCAGCAGCGCCTATGCGCAAGAAGAGTCGAGCGCGGCCACCGTCGTCAGCGAGGTCGAGAGCGAAGCCGACCTGTCGAAAATGCTGCAAGACCTGCCGGCCATTGAAGACCTGCTGGCGACCAGCGGCGACGCGCCCATCATCCGCTTGCTCAACGCCTTGCTGACGCAGGCGGCGCGCGACGGCGCCAGCGACATCCACATCGAGCCCTACGAGCGTCACTCGGCGGTGCGCTTTCGCGTTGACGGCACGCTGCGCGAGGTGGTGCAGCCGAACCGCGCCCTGCATGCGGCCCTGATCTCGCGCCTGAAGATCATGGCCGACCTGGACATCGCTGAAAAGCGCTTGCCACAGGACGGCCGTATATCGCTGCGCATCGGCACCCGCGCGCTGGACGTGCGGGTCAGCACGCTGCCCAATGCGCATGGCGAGCGCGCCGTGCTGCGTCTGCTCGACAAGAGCGCCGGCCAGCTCTCACTCAAAGCCGTGGGCATGGAGGGCCACACCCTGGAGCGCTTTCAACGCTTGCTGGCCCAGCCGCATGGCATCGTGCTGGTGACCGGCCCGACCGGCTCGGGCAAGACCACCACCTTGTACGCGGCGCTCAGCCAGTTTGACGCCACGCTGAGCAACATCATGACCGTGGAAGACCCGGTCGAGTACGAGTTGCCGGGCGTCGGTCAGACGCAGGTCAATGCGCGCATCGAGCTGGACTTTGCCAAGGCACTGCGGGCCATTCTCCGGCAAGACCCGGACGTCATCATGATCGGTGAGATCCGCGACTTCGAAACGGCGCAAATCGCCATCCAGGCCTCGCTGACCGGTCATCTGGTGCTGGCCACCTTGCACACCAACGACGCCAGCAGCGCCATCACGCGGCTGACCGACATGGGTGTCGATGCCTTTTTGCTGAGCTCTTCGCTGCTGGGGGTGCTGGCGCAGCGCCTGGTGCGCAAGATTTGCCTTGCCTGTCAGGGCCAGGGCTGCGCGGTATGCGCACGCACGGGCTATGCGGGTCGCACCGGCATCTTTGAACTGCTGGTCGCCGACGAGCGTATTCGCGCGCAGATTCACAAGCGCGATGCCGAGGCAGATATTCGCGCGCAAGCCGTGCGGGGCGGCATGACGCTGATGCGCGCCGACGCCCAGCGGCTGGTGATCAGCGGTGTCACCACGGCCGAAGAAGCGGCGCGCGTGACGCGTGACTGAGCTGCTTGAAGAACGACCTGGACGACCATGCGAGTTTTTCGCCCAGCACCCATCGCCCAAAGCCAATCATCTGGATGGACCCGGCAAACACCGACCAAGCGGACAACACAGCCAACCCCAACCGACTTCACCCGGGTAAACAGGGCAAACCGGCCCCCTCCTTCCAATGCCAGCCTATTCCTACGAAGCCCTGAACCCGCGCGGACAGCTCTGTAAAGGCGTGCTTGACGCCGATACGGCGCGCTCGGCGCGCAGTGCGCTGCGCGCGCAAACCCTGATTCCGCTGCGCGTGGACCCGGTCAGCGGCAGCGCGCGTTTGCTGGCAGCCAGAGAGCCGGGCGCTGAGCGCTCGGGATGGAACCGAACCCTGTGGCAAAGCCGCGCTTTCAGCGCCGGCGCGCTGGCGGTGTGGACGCGCCAGCTCGCCGGGCTGGTGGACTCAGGGCTGTCGATCGAGCGGGCGCTGACGGCGCTGACAGACGAAGCCGAGGACGAGCGCCAGCGCGATGTGGTGGCGGCCTTGCGTTCGGACGTCAATGCCGGCGCGCCGCTGGCGACGGCCTTGCAGCAGCATCCGCGGGAGTTTGCGCCGACCTACATCAGCGTGGTGGGGGCGGGCGAGTCCAGTGGCAAGCTCGGACTGGTCTTGCAGCGGCTGGCTGACGACCTGGAGGAAGCGCAGAACCTGCGCGCCAAGCTGCTGGGTGCGTCGCTCTATCCGGCCATCGTCACGCTGGTGGCGCTGGTCATCGTGATTTTTCTGGTGAGCTACGTGGTGCCGCAGGTGGCCTCGGTGTTTGCGGGCAGCCAGCGCAGCTTGCCCTGGATCACGCGGGCCTTGCTCGGCCTGAGCAGCTTTGTGCGCAACTGGGGCTTGATGCTGCTTGGCGTTTTCGCGCTGGGCTGGCTGGGCGCCCGGCTTGCGCTGCGCCGACCGGCCCTGCGGCTGCGCTTTGATGCGGCCTGGCTGCGGCTGCCGCTGGTGGGGCGCCTGGCGCGCAACTACAACGCGGCGCGTTTTGCCAGCACGCTGGCCATGCTGGCCGGCGCTGGCTTGCCCATCCTGAAGGCTCTGGCGGCGGCCGCAGAGACCTTGTCAAACCAGGCCCTGCGCGAAGACGCGATGCAGGCGCTGGCGCGTGTGCGCGAAGGCTCACCGCTGGGGATTTCGCTGGCAGAAAAAAAACGCTTTCCGGGCTTGCTCAGCATGTTCGCAAGGCTGGGAGAACAAACCGGCGAGCTGCCGCTGATGCTGCAACGTGCGGCGCGGCAGCTTGGCGCCGAGGTACAGCGGCGGGCGCTGAACCTGGCGACGATTCTCGAGCCGCTGCTGATCGTGGTGATGGGCGCGGCCGTGATGCTGATCGTGCTGGCCGTGATGCTGCCCATCATCGAGCTCAATCAGCTGGTGCGCTGAGGCGCGGACTTGGACCAAGGCTGGGAATGGCGTTATGGCTTGCCATCGGCTGGCGCCCTCCCGCGTCCGCGCGAATTCCGGTTTGAAGCGTTTCTGGCGTTTGGGGTCTGGCGCCAGCGGTCTGGTGCCAGGCTCAGCGCGGCGGCAGGCTGACCCGCAGCGTGCCGGACCAGACCGCGGTATCGCCCTGCGCCTGGCGCACCAGCCGGGCCTCCAGCGGCACGGCATGCGCTTCAAGCCGGGCGCGAACCAGCCAGGTGGCCAGGCTGGAGGCAGGGACGGCCTGCAAGCTCAGGCTGGCGTTTTGCTCGCCCACGCTGAGTTGGGCGCTGGCACCCAAGACCGGCTGCAGCGCTTGCAGTCGCCGGATGGCGTCGGACTGCGCGAGTTTGGGGGCCGCTTGCAAAAGCTGCGCGCGTTCTTGCAGTGTGCGCATGCTGTCGAGCTGGGCCTGCATGCGCTGATGGGCTTGCGTACTGCCGAGCCAGTGGCGCGTCGCGGGCAACACGCCCACGCCGACCAACAACACCAGAGCCAAGGCCAGCGCACCAGCCTGCAGGTATTTTTTGTCACGCGCACCCAGCGACTCGAAGCGTTCGCCAAGCGCTTCGCGCCAGCCGGCTTGGCTCACCAGCGGCGCCGATGGCGGGCGGTCTGCGCGCAGGAGCTTGCCTTGCGTCTCGGACATCAAGGGGCCTCCTGCAGGGACTTGACGGGCGTTTTCCCTTGCCCTTGCCCTTGCCCTTGCCCTTGCCCTTGCCCTTGCCCTTGCCCTTGCCCTTGCCCTTGCCCTTGCGTTTGCGTTTGCGTTCGCGCTGGCGTTGGCGTCGGCAAAAGCGAAGACACTGGCGCGGCGAGCGCTACCTGAGCAATCCCTGACGCGGGCACCATCGGCGCCATCAGCGCATTGGCGCCGTCCAGCGTAAAGCGGTAGCCCTGCGCTTGAAGGGCGCTGGTCAGGGCGCGGACCTCGCCGGGCTGCAGGGCCAGGCCCTGCAAGCGCAGTTGAGCGTCAACGTAGTCCAGCCGCTGGGCGCTGCGTTCAGGCGGCAGCGTACGGCTCAGCGCGCCGAGCATCACGTCGAGATCGGCGGCTGCCGGGCTGGCGCTGGCCTGCGCCAGCAAGCGCAGTTCACGAGCCATCTGCGCAGGTGCGTCGACGATGGTCCTGACCTTCGGAAAACTGCTGCCCAGCACTTGGGTGATGCGCTCACGCTGCGCGCGCAATTGCTGCTGGTCGATCCAAGCCCAGGCGTTCAAGCCCAGCAGATTCACGCCCAGCAGCAGCGCCATAGCCCAGCGCGCCGAACGCCAGCGCGGCGCCAGCAACCATTCAAGCCTGACGCGCCGGGCATGCTTGCGCAAGGTCAGCCTATGGGCCAGGTCCCAGCGTGAGGCCGCCGCTGCGATCCAGCGCTCGTTGCGGCTCAGCGGCTGAACAGGCCGGTGCAGGAGCGCGCTGGCCTGCGACATCAGCCCTGCCTCGAACGTTACCAGCGCCGCCTCGTTATGGCTGTCCTTGTCGCTCTCGCCATCTACGCCAGCTGTGCCCTCCACGCTGTCCAAGATTTTCTTGCGGTTTTCGTGGGTGAGCAGCCAGTCGGGCGCGCCCTGGCTGAGGGGGAACCCGCTGACCCCGGCATCGCTGCAAACCAGCAGCGTCGGGTCGGCCTCGGACCCGGCCACGTGCAGGCGCAGAGGCGCCGCGGGCGGCCCCCATTCGGGTACCACTCTCGAGACCGGGCGACCGGCCGCCTGCAAGGTCTGGTATGCCATGGCCAGCCAGCGCCGGTCACAGGCCGCGACCCACTGCGGCAAGCCCGGCCGCGCGCCAGGTGCGAGGGCGAAATGCAGGCGCTCGGGTGCGTCAAGCAATTCGTCTTCGAGCAGGCCTGCCAACACAGCGGGCAAACGCGCTGACCCTGGCGACACGCCTTCAGGCAGGATCACGCGATGCCACGAAAGGGCGCGCACCGGGGCCAGCGCTACGCAGTCGTCCCCGGCTTGGTCAGCCAATGGCAGGGCCTCGGCGCGGGCACGACCGCCCTGCACTTCGACTCCGCCCTCCCGGCTGATGATGAAATCGAACTCGGTCAGCGCCTGCGCGGGCTCCAGCGGCAGCATGATGATGAGGGTGCTCATGGCATGAAGGTTTTCACAAAAAAGCCAGGCGATCTGCGTGCGCTCAAGGCCGGGCCGGTAAAGCAGGTGAAGTACCGGACGCGAGCGCCGGTCTGACCCACAAGATTCGCACGTCGGCGCCGTCACGCTGTAACAAGGCGTTGCGGGCAGTGCGCACCGGGCCCAGCCCGACTTCGGTGTGAAGCTCGAAAAAGCGCGAGCCAAGACTGACTTGCGCCTCCCCGGGCGCAGCGCTGGCGCCCACCTCGCTGATGGCCTGCAAGGGTCGGAATTGCCGCAAGGCAAGCACGCGATCGGCCTCGGTGCGTGTCAGGCCGGGCCACACGGCTTGCAACACTTGCACGCTGGCGCTGTTCAGGTTGACGCTGGAGCGGGCCGGCAGGATCGTCACATGCGATGCCAGCAAGGCCACGGTCGCCGGCTCCAGCCCCAGCCACACCAGCTGCGCCATCTGCTGCGGCAGCAAGGGCGCAGGCCCGCGGTCCGCGCCTGGGGCCTCAAGCCTTGCGCTGGCGGCCCTCAGGTTTTGCACCAGACTGGCGAGCTGCGCGGGCGGCAATTGCAGCAGCGTGAACAGCTTTTCAAAGGCACGCAGCCAGACCGGCGAAATACTTTGGCCCTCCAGCAGATTGAGCAGATTGAGCTTTCCTTGCGCGTCACTCAATTGCAGTGACAGGACTGCACCGGTTTGCAGCGCCTCACGCGCTGGTGAGCCTGGGGCGCCGCTGCCACTGCCTGCCAGAAAGTCGTCCAGCGCCAGATCACGCGCCGGCTGCGCCCAAGGCTCGTCCGCATGGTCAATCGGATTGCCGCGCAAGCCGTCGGCGCGCAACAGGGCACGCGACCAGTCGAGCGCGGCCAGTTGCAGCCATTCGAGCTGCAAGCGGCGGCGATCGGCGCTTTCAATTTCCACACTGCGCCATTGCTGCCAATAAGCCTGCGCCGCAAAGGTCGCCACCAGCGCCACCGTCAGCAGGGCGGCGAGCAATGCGGCGCCGGCCGCTTGTCGCCGGCGCAGGGGCTTGGCCAGCCACGACCGGCGAGCGCAGGCCGGTTTCATCGCGGCGCCCCCGGCGAGCCAGAGGGATTAAGGGGATTCAGGGGATTCACGGCATTCAGTGCATTTGGCGAGGTCGGCGGGTTCAGCGGGTTGAACCAGTCGATGCCCAGCTGGCCTTGCAAGGATCCGGTGAGCGGCAGGTCCAGCAGCAGGCGCAAGCCTTCAAGTGCTGGCGAGCCTGCGGCCAGTCCGCCCGCAGTGCCCGCGCCAGCCTGCGGCACGGCGGTGCGCGGGCGCCCGGCGGCGTCTGTCTCGCGCGCTGGTACGGTCAGCGTCTCTGCCCGCAGCCATTGCCCGCCGCGGTAGTGCAGCAATTGCCAGCCGATCAGCGGGGTCACAGCCACGGCGCTGGCTTCGGGATTCGCATTCGCTCCGCCAGGGGCCTTGCCGTTGACATCAGTAGCGCCCGTGCCATGGTTGTTGTTGGCGGGCTTCAGATCACCTGTCGCGCGACCCCATGCCGACGCTTCTTGCCAGGCGTTCAGCAGCTCGGCGCGTCGGCTCAGCGGGGCCGACTGCCAGCGCGTCCATTGCAAGGAACCAGCAGCCAGACGCTGCGTCCAGGCCACCACCTGCCAGGCCTCGTCAGTGCCCGCCGGACTGCTGCGCAGGAGCCTGAGCACGCGGCCGTCCCAGTCCAGCACAGGCAGGTAGGGGCTCTCGACGCGCTGGTCGAGGTCTATCCTCCATTGCGTCAGGCCGGCCTGCAAACCCAATAAGGCTGCGCCATGCTCGCGCATGGTGCGCGCAGCGCGCAGCAGTGCGTCAAGACCACGCCAGCTCATGAGCGCCAGCAAAGCCATGATGCCCAGCGCCACCAGCAGCTCGATCAGGGTGAAGCCGCGCGGTCGCGCAGGCCGATGCGAGCCGCTCGGGTGGTCGCTGGAGCGAAGCCGGGTCAGCCGCGGATTCAACCAGCAGCGCGGCCGAACATAGGGCAGACAACACAGTCGGAAATACGCCTGTTCGTTCTGCCGCAAGGGCAGCGCGCGGGGCCAGGGCCACGCCATCAGTAGCGTCCGATCACGGTGGACAAACTCAACATGACTTGCCCCGCCTGCTCCGCGCCGCCGAAGCCGCGGCGGCCGGCTTGCAGCACCTGCACTCGCACGCTTCGAAAGTCGGCCTGGGCGGCCGCTTGCACACTGACCCGGACCTCGAACTCGCGGCCGGCCTGCTCGCATGCGCTGCGGCTGTCGCCCAGGTCAGGCCACTGCGGCCCCAGACGCAAGCGGGCCAGGGCGTTTTGCGCGCACAGTTGCGCCAGCAGAACCTCAGGCTGGCGCTCGGCGTAGCGCGTGAGCGTCATGCTGGCGGCAAGCCCGGCCACCAGCGCGAGCGCCACCATGCCCGTGGCAACCAATACCTCGATCAATGAAAAGCCCGGCGACCAAGACCGGCGCGGCATCATGGCGCAGACCCGTTCATCACGACGAAGGGGCGCAAGCCGTCGCTGGCGAGCGTGACCGTGCGCAGTGGCGCCTCGCTCCCGGACGCAGCGCTCAGGCGCACCCACTGCGCCTGCATGATCGGCTCCGGCCCGAGCACCACGGGCTCCGCAGAGACCTGCGTGAGGTCGGGCGCCAGCCAGGTTTCGGGCAAGGTTTTAGGCGGCAGGCCGTCGAAGGCAAAGCCTTGTTCCGTGGGTCGCCAGATCACCGGCATGCCGCTGGCGCGCGAGGCGGCGCGGGCGGCATCAAGCAGCGCGGCCAGGCGGTCAGCCTCGCGCTCGAGTTGCACGGCTCGCGAATCAGGCAAGCTCAGGCTCACACCGGCGCTGGCCAGGGCAATGATGAAAACCACCAGCAGCAACTCGAGCAAGGTCGCGCCCCGGCCCCGCGCCGGCGCTTGCGCAGCGTGCGAGACAGGCAAGCGAAGCTTCATTGCCAGCTGCCCACATCGGCGTTCTTGCCCTCGCCGCCGGCTTGCCCGTCGGCGCCGTAAGACATCACGTCAATCTCTCCCTTCATCCCAGGATTGAGATAAACATAAGGATGGCCCCAGGGGTCGTTAGGCAGCTTGTCGAGATACGCCTTCCAGTTGTCTGGCACCGGCGGCTGGGCCGGGCGCTGCACCAGCGCCTGCAAACCCTGCTCGGCGCTGGGATAGCGCTGGTTGTCCAGCCGGTAGAGTTTGAGCGCCTGCGTCAGGTTGTTGACGTCGGCACGGGCCGCCGAGATCCGCGCATCGTCTGCACGGTCGAGCACGTTGGGCACGATCAGTGCTGCCAGCACGCCGATGATGACCAGAACCACCATCAGCTCAATCAGTGTGAAGCCGTGAAAGTCGGAAATGCGCCGGCGGTCGTGCTTGCACAAAGGGCGCGCATGGGTCGATGATGTGCCTCTCATGATGCACATGCAAACTGAATTGACACGGCGCTGGATCACCGCCGCGGGCCTGACGGCCGCCGCGCTGTCGGTGGTGTACTGGACGCAGGCGGGCCTGTCTGCCCGCCGCGCACCCGCCACCAAGCCAGCGCCAGCGATGCCGGCAGTGGTGGCTGGCAGCGCCGACGAACTGGCGCGCGTGCTGGGTGCGCCCGCGCTGGCACCACAGGCGGCTGATGCTGCACTGGCTAGCCGCTTTCGCCTGGCTGGCGTGCTGGCCCGCACGGACGGCCGGGGCGCGGTGCTGCTCTCGGTGGACGGCCAGCCAGCGCGTACTTTTTCAGTCGGTGCCGAAGTCACGCCCGGCTTCTGGCTCCAGACCGTTGGGCCGGGCGAGGCGATGCTGGCGCAGGAAACCGGCGGGCCGGTGCGGCTCACCTTGCGGGTTGCGGCGCTGGCCGGGGACAGTGAGGCGAATGAAGCTGGCGCTGGCCGCGCATCTGCCTTATCAGCCATATCTGCGCCAGCGCCGGCAGCCCAGGCAGGCGCCCCGTCCAGCGCGCCACCTTCGAGCCGCAGGCCTGCTGCCCCGCCTTGACGCTGCGGCTGTTCGACCAGTTCCTCGTACGAGTCAAACCCTCCTGGCCGGGTCCGCGATTGAGTAAGCCTGACGGAGGCCGCGTAGCTAGGCATGGGCTTATCCGAACACCACACGGTCAGCCTGCTTTTCTCAACGGTATCGGCGCTCATACCGCCGGCTTCCAGCCCAGGCCTTCTTCCTCCGGCAAGGCCGGCGACGGCAAGCTCGCGTCGTCCGGCTCGACCGGCAGATGCGTCGGGTTCTCCGGGTCTTCGACCGGCGGTGGTCCGCCCGGCAAGGGCGCGGGGCGAGGATGGTGATGAAGCTTCATGGGCGGGTCCGTTCATTCAGGGATTCGTGGTTCGCGCGGGTCACGCGCCGGGAAGGCTTTCCAAAGAGCCTGGGGCGCCCGGGTCCATGCGTCACCGCCCCCGCTTGAATGAAGCGTGGCGCATGAGTGCCAGCCTGGCCGAGGCGCCAAGCCGACCTCAAACACCCTGCCACTGGCGGCGGCGCAAAACCGGTAAAAGATGTGGCGCATGAAAAGCCTGGGAGTAAAGCCGTTTCTCTGGCTTGCAGTTTGCGTCTTCTGCATCGGCGAATGAAGGGGCCGAATACCGCTGCGTCTGTCAGCCTTGCCCTACGGCCATAGCCGCGTAGCCCGCCGCACAGCGGCGTAGCACTGCAGCTTGCCAAGCCAAGACTGAAGGCCCGCACGACCGTATAGTCGCCCAAGGACTTTGCCGGGGTATCAGGCTCTCTTACAGCGTTTACGGTGCGCTCGTCGAGGCGTTGATCGGCTTAAAAAATAGGGGGCGGGCATGAACGGTAGTGACGAGATTGACGGGTTTAACGGGTTTGAAAAGCGTGACTTCGAAGTCAATGGCGCCAGCATTCACGCGCGCTTTTCCAAACGCGTGATCGGCGAGCCGATGAAACCAGCCTTGCTGCTCTTGCATGGCTTTCCACAAAGTCATGTGATGTGGCGACGCGTGGCCCGCCGGCTCGCTGCCGATTTCTTTTTGCTCATGCCCGATCTGCGCGGCTACGGCGATTCGTCGAAGACGCCGGGCCTGCCCGACCACAGCAACTACAGCAAGCGCAACCTGGCGCACGATATGGTGGCGGTGATGGATGCGCTGGGTGTCGCTGTCTTTGGCGTCTGCGGCCACGACCGCGGCGGGCGCGTTGCGCACCGGTTGGCACTCGACCACCCGGCGCGGGTCAGCCGCTTGTGCGTGATCGACATTGCACCCACGCTGGACATGTACGAAGGCCGCAGCCTGAGCGCGCCCTACATGGAGTTTGCGCGCGCCTATTACCACTGGTTTCACATGATCCAGCCCTCGCCCTTGCCCGAACTCATGATGGGCGCCAAGCAACCCGAACTGGCGCGGGCTTATTTGCATGCCAAGCTGGGCGGCTGGGGCAGCCAGGGTCTGGGCTACATCGAGCCTGCGGCGCTGGCCGAGTACGAGCGCTGCTTTTGCACGGCCGAAGCGATTCACACGGCTTGCGAGGACTACCGCGCCAGCGCGGGCATCGACCTCGAGCACGACCGGGAAAGCCGCGAGCGCGGCTTGCGCATTCGCTGCGAACTGCTGGTGCTGTGGGGCGAGCGCGGCGTGGTGCACCGGCTGTTTGACCCGCTGGCGCTGTGGCGCGCGCAGTGCAGCGCCAGGGTTTGCGGCCAGGCCATGGCGGCCGGCCACTTCATTCCCGAGGAACAACCCGAGATGACGGCCGCGGCGCTGCACGATTTTTTTATGGCGCCAGCGCCCTGATCACAAACCCAGCACCGTCGGCGCCTGTCCCGCCTTGGTCAGCCCGGCGCGCTGCAAACGGCTTGGCTGGTGCTCAGGGTGTCATTGCCCATGGCACTTCTTGTATTTTTTGCCACTGCCGCAAAAGCACGCATCGTTGCGGCCAGGCGTGACTTCCTTGCGGATCGTGTCCACGCGCGGGCCCAGGGTGCGCCAGAGTTCGCGCAGGTCGTAGACTGCCCAGATGGCCT
>CAJAOB010000318.1 GCA_903941205.1 uncultured Burkholderiales bacterium
AACAGCGGCTTGTCGCAGCAGATGCAGGTGTAGATCCCGGCGGCTTTGTTGCCCTCGTATTTGCCGGTGAAGGCGCGTTCCGTGGCTTCGTGGCGGGTGACGTCAAAGGCTTTGGCTTCGGCGCCTTTTTTGGCCAGCAGGGCTTTCCATTCGGCTTCGGTTTTTTCGATTTTGTAGGGCACGGTTTCCTCGTCTTTGCCTGGTTTGTTGAATTGGTGGTTGAGTTCGCTTTTTGATTCCCTGGAAGTTCAGCGCCTAAGCCCTATTTTGAAGGGGCCTTTTCCTTGAGCGGCTTGAGTTCAGGAGCTACAGCTGATCTCGATGTCCGCGGCCCAGTCGGGCGGGAAGCCGGACAGGGCGGCGTGGTCGGCGAGTTCTTCATGTTCGTCGAAAGGGCTTTGAAGCACCTTCAGCAGTTTGTCGATTTCAGAAAAATCCTTATGCTGCGCGGCGCGAATCGCTTGCTCGCCGAGGTGGTTGCGCAGCACGAATTTGGGGTTGGTGGCCAGCATCAGGCGGGTGCTGACAGCCGGGTCTTGCTGGTCGCGTCTTGCGCCGTACTGCGCGGCCCATGCTTCAAAAGCAGGGCGATCCAGAAAAAGGTCGCGGACGGCCTCGCGGCCGGCGGGTGTGTGAAAGTGGCAGAGCCGGCGCCAGAAGATGGTGTGGTCAATTTGCTGCGCGGCCAGCAGTTGCAGCGTGCTTTCAATCAGGGGCTTGTCGTCTTGCCGGGCGGCGTCATCAAGCAGGCCGAGCTTGGCGCGCAAGCGCGCTTGCAGTGCTTGCGGGTAGACCGTTTTGTAGGACTCCAGCGCCTCCAGGGCGCGTTCTTGTTCTTCTATGAGCGGCAGCAGGGCTTGGCCCAGGCAAAACAGGTTCCAGTAGGCGATGTTGGGTTGCTTGTTGTAGGCGTAACGGCCCTGGCTGTCGGATTGGTTGCAAATGTGGCCGGGCACGAAGGCGTCAAGAAACTGAAACGGTCCGTAGTCAATCGTCAGCCCCAGGATGCTCATGTTGTCGGTGTTCATGACGCCGTGGCAAAAGCCGACGGACTGCCAGCCGGCCATGAGTTCGGCGGTGCGCTCGCTCACCGCTTGCAGCAAGGCGGCGTAGGGCTGAGTGGCGTCGCGGCAGGCGGGGTAGAAGTGGTCAATGACAAAGTCGGCCAGGGTGCGCAGTTGCGCATGCTGATCGGCGTAGCTGAAGTGTTCAAAATGCCCGAAGCGGATAAAGCTCGGTGCGGTGCGCGTCACAACGGCGGCGGTTTCGATTTCTTCTCGGCGCACCCGGTCGTCCGAGCCGGCCAGGCACAGCGCCCGCGTGGTCGCAATGCCCAGGGCATGCATGGCTTCGGAGCACAGGTATTCCCGGATGGAACTGCGCAGCACGGCCCGGCCGTCGCCCATGCGCGAATAAGGCGTCATGCCGGCGCCTTTGAGCTGAACTTCCCGGCCGCCCTGCGGCGTTTGCAGTTCACCGAGCAAGGTGGCCCGTCCGTCGCCAAGCTGGCCCGCCCATTGGCCGAACTGATGGCCGCTGTAGACGCTGGCCAGCGGCGCGGTGCCTGGCAGGAGGCGATTGCCAGCGAAGGCTTCGAGCGCTTCCGCCGAGGCCAGCCAGTCGCTGCCCAGTCCGAGTTCTCTGGCCACGGCGGCGTTGCGACTGATCCAGTACGGCTGGCCCAAGGGGCGCATCGGCTGGGGGGTGTAAAAGTCCGGGCCCAGGCTGGCGAAGCGGTTGTTCCAGGCCATGCCGACGGGGTTTGTCAGGGTGTCCGGGGCGGCGTCAGGCAGAGTCAGCGTCATGGCAGGATTGTCTCTGACTTGATCGCACGTGCCGGCCAGCGCGGGCATTCCCGCATGGCCTGGCGGGGCGCTTGCGGCATGATCGGCGCTGGATTGACCAGTCCGGACTGATGATGTGGGTGGCGCCGGCCTGTTTCTGCGCTGGGTGTCTAATTTAGGGCTGGCGGCGTTGCTGAATGCGCTGCCGGGTCCAGCGCAGCGTCGTGCAGGATTCCAGATTCGCCTTAGCGTTATTTTTTAAAACCAACCATGGGAGACTTGAGATGCTCGGGTTAATGCAAGACCAACCGCTGCTGATTTCAGGCCTGATCGACTTTGCCGAGCGTCATCATGCCGATGTTGAAATCGTCTCGCGTCGGGTCGAGGGCGATATTCACCGCTACACCTACAAAGACGCCGCCGGCCGCTCGCGTCAGGTGGCCAATGCGCTGGATGCCATGGGCCTGCAGTTCAGTGACCGGGTCGCCACGCTGGCCTGGAACGGCTACCGGCACTTTGAGCTGTATTACGGCGTGAGCGGCTCGGGCCGGGTGTTGCACACCATCAATCCGCGCCTGCATCCGGACCAGATCGCCTGGATTGCCAACCATGCCGAAGACCAGGTGCTGTGTTTTGACATGAGCTTTTTGCCGCTGGTGCAGGCGGTGCATGCGCGTTGCAGCACCATTCGCCAATACGTCGCCCTGTGCGACGCAGACAAGCTGCCAGCGGACACCGGCATCCCCGGCCTTGTCAGCTACGAGGCCTGGATTGGCCAGCAGCCGAGCAGCTACCACTGGCCGAGTTTTGACGAGAACTCGGCGTCGAGCATGTGCTACACCAGCGGCACCACAGGCAACCCGAAGGCGGCCTTGTACAGCCACCGCTCGACCACGCTGCACGCTTATGCGGCCGCCTTGCCAGACGTGATGAGCCTGTCGGCCCGCGACGCCGTGCTGCCGGTGGTGCCGATGTTCCATGTCAACGCCTGGGGTATTCCGTATTCGGCCTCGCTGACGGGCGCCAAGCTGGTGTTTCCGGGCCCGGCGCTCGACGGCAAATCGATTTACGAGCTGATCGAGGCCGAAAAAGTGACCTACGCGGCGGGCGTGCCCACGGTCTGGCAAATGCTGCTGGGCCACATGAAGCCGGCGGGCCTGAAGTTCTCGACCCTCAAGCGCACTGTGATTGGTGGCTCGGCCTGCCCGCCAGCGATGATCGCGGCGTTCAATGACGACTACGGCGTTGAAGTGCTGCACGCCTGGGGCATGACCGAGATGAGCCCGCTGGGCACGCTGTGCACGCTCAAAAACAAGCACCAAAGCCTGCCGGATGCCGAGAAGATGAAGATCCGCCTCAAGCAGGGGCGCTCGATTTTTGGCGTTGACATGAAGATCGTCGACGCCGAGGGTGTCGAGTTGCCCTGGGACGGAAAAACCTATGGCGACTTGCATGTCAGGGGGCCGTGGGTGGTGCGCGAGTACTTCAAGGGCGAGGGCGGCTCGCCGCTGGTCAACGGTTGGTTCCCGACTGGCGACGTGGCCACCATTGACGCAGACGGCTTCATGCAGATCACCGACCGCAGCAAGGACGTGATCAAGTCGGGCGGCGAATGGATCAGCTCGATCGACGTGGAGAACATCGCGGTGGCGCATCCGGCCGTGGCCATGGCCGCCTGCATTGGCGTGGCGCATCCCAAATGGGATGAGCGGCCGATTGTGGCGGTGGTGAAAAAGCCCGGCGCCGAGGTCACGCGCGAAGAGCTGCTGAAGTTCTACGAAGGCAAAACCGCCAAATGGCAGATCCCCGACGACGTGGTGTTTGTCGACGCCATCCCGATTGGCGCGACCGGCAAGATGCTCAAGACCAAGTTGCGCGAACTCCTCAAGGACTACAAGCTGCCCGCCTGAG
>CAJAOB010000319.1 GCA_903941205.1 uncultured Burkholderiales bacterium
CGCCATTGCCATTTTACAGCAGCGTGAGGTTACAGAGCGGCTTTCTGCGGCCGGAAATGAAATCGCTACCCCCTTCCCTGGCGCGGAGGCAGGCAATCCCAAGGGTGACGTGACAATTGTCGAGTTTACTGACTATAACTGCGGTTTCTGCCGGGCGAGTCTGCCGGACATGCAACGCTTGCTAAAGAGCGATGGCAATATCCGCCTTGTCTATCGCGAATTGCCTATTCTAAGCCAAACGAGCCGCATTGCCGCATTGTGGGCACTCGCCGCTGCACGTCAGGGCAAACACAAGGCATTTCACGATGCGCTGTTTGCCCTTGGGCGGGCGGATGAACCCAACATAGCCGTAGCAGCGCAGACCGCAGGACTAAATATCACCGCGGCCCGCAGCTTCGCGGCCTCACCACAAGCCAATCAAGAAATTGAACGCAACCTTGCGATGATGCACCAGATTGGTTTCAATGGCACTCCAACCTTTATCATTGGCGATCAGATATTAGAGGGCGCGCTGGGGTATGAAGCGTTGCAGAGTGCCATCGAAAAGGCGCGCGCGAAAAGCTGATTAGCCCTTTTTGCCTTGGGCAATCACATACCATTCCACCGAGCCCTTGCGGCTGGCTGGCGGCTTTGCGTGTTTAACTGTTGTAAAGTTCGATTTGAGGATACTGAGCATCGCCGGATCGGTGCCACCAGCAAATACTTTGGCAACAAAATCGCCCCCAGGCATAAGCACTTTGACTG
Organism: uncultured Burkholderiales bacterium; assembly: GCA_903941205.1. Lineage (GTDB taxonomy): Bacteria > Pseudomonadota > Gammaproteobacteria > Burkholderiales > Burkholderiaceae_C > Polaromonas. Next base: position 745 of record CAJAOB010000319.1, read on the forward strand.
CAAAATCCACCGCTGCCTCGACCAGACCCATGGTGCGCAGATGGTCTGTCTGCTTATGCCCAACCGTATTCGCGGCCATGTCTGATAATATCAAGTCCGGCGCGCTGCCGAGCTCGGCAATGAGCTTATCAGGCGCGCTATCATGCATAAAATCCATCTCGAGCAGAACCACACCCTCAAGCGGGTCGACGGGCAACAAATCGATACCAACAATCGCTGCCTTTGGCTGCTGTCTGCGTACAACCTGCGCCCAGCCGCCGGGCGCAACGCCCAAATCGACAATGGCCCTTTTACCGCGCAAAATATGAAATTTTTCGTCGAGCTCGACCAACTTATACGCCGCTCGGCTGCGATAGCCTTCGCCATGCGCGCGTTTGACATAGGGGTCATTCAATTGACGCTCTAGCCAGCGTGTCGACCCGGCCGTCCGGCGCTTTGCGGTCTTGACCTTCTGTTTTCCGGCCAGTGTCCGGCCTGAATTTTTACCACCAAAAAGATTGTCTGCCATGCTTCAATTCCGCCGATTACGGCGATTGGCGTCGCTGGCTATCAGCGCGCGCAATATACCCTCGCGAATGCCGCGATCAGCAACGCCCAGCCGTTCACCGGGCCATATGTCGAAAATAGATTCAAGTATCGCACAACCGGCCACTACCAAATCGGCACGTTCATGGCCAATGGTTGGAAACTCTGCGCGCCCTTTAACATTGCGATGGGCAAGTTCTCGGCTAATGTCGCGCATCGCAGAAGTCGGGAGATGCAGCCCGTCCACGGCCCGCCTGTCGTAACTGTTGAGTTTCAAATAGACGCTGGCCAACGTGGTGACTGTACCCGAAGTACCTAATAAGCGGCGGTCTCCGCCCTCGTCGGGAAGACGGGCCGCGAAGTCAGCGAAGCTTAGCATAACCTTATCGCGCATCACTTGGTAACTTGCCTTTAATTGCTCCGGGCTGTCGCCCTCTACCCGTTCGCTTTCGGTGAGGGAAACCACACCCCATGGGACGCTCACCCAATCCAGAATTTCAGGCACTGGACCGATCGTCGACACAAGCACTAATTCCGTAGAGCCACCGCCGATGTCAAATATAAGGGCAGGCCCATCACCTTTTTCAAGCAACGCGTGGCAGCCCATCATAGCCAACCGGGCCTCTTCCTTCGGGCTTATGATATCGAGGTGAATGCCGGTCTCGCGCTTCACCCGTTCTATGAATTGCGCCCCATTCACAGCCTGACGACAGGCTTCGGTTGCTACGGAGCGGGCAAGGACGACATTGCGCTTCTTCAACTTTTCGGCGCATACCGATAGCGCTTCGACCGCACGGTCCATCGCCTCATCACTCATCCGGCCAGTTGATGTCAGCCCCTCACCTAAGCGGACAACGCGCGAAAAAGCATCCACCACGGTAAAATCGTCGCCACCTGCACGCGCTATAAGCAACCGACAATTGTTGGTGCCAAGGTCAAGCGCGGCATAGGCTGTCCGCTCGAGCCAATTGCGACGCGAAGCTACCTGTGCGCCCCCTGTCACGCTATTTCTGGCGTTCGCTGATACCTTAGCAGCATCGGGACGCGCTGCGCCATCGACCGAAGCCTGCTGCATGGTTGCAGCCTTGGGTGCCGCATTTTTGCGACGGGGCGGCTTTTTACGTTTTCGCCCGCGTCCCTTTTGCGGCGATGGCGCGACATTCTCGCCCATAGCCGTAAACTCACTTCTTATTTTTCTATCCGGGCGGATGTGCCGCCGGTACCTGAACACGGCATTACGCGCTGGCGCGCAGAAATTCAAGATTTTTGAATATTGGCGACAAGGCGCAGATACACTGGCTTGACCATGCCATGCCACCCGCATATAGGCCCAACGTCTGCTCCCCGGTCGTCTAAC
>CAJAOB010000320.1 GCA_903941205.1 uncultured Burkholderiales bacterium
ACGGCGCACGTCTTCTTCAGCCAGCACGATCAGCCGGGCCAGTTCGCGGTCGTCCAGATCGGTCACGGCGCGGTAGCGCTGGAGTTGCAGATGGCGCTCGAGCAAGCCGCGAACTTCAGCCGGTGCCTCGACGCGAATGTCAAAGGCGCTGGCCTCGCTGGCATTGGCTGGGGTGGCGGCGGAAGCTGGCAAGGAGCTGGAGGAGGGCGACGTTGCCGCGGCCGGAGAATCTGGTGCAGCCTGTGCATGGGCCAGCTTGAACCCGGCTTGCCAGACTGCGCCCACGCACACCAGTGTGATCAAAAAGCCGCTGCGTACTGAACGGGGCAAAGGCCGGCAAGGGGCTTTCAAAAAGACCGGGCTGGCGCTCGCCCGCAGGCGTTTTTCATCACAATTCACGCCTTCCAGTTTACGGTCACTTGGTCAGCAGACGCATGGCTTCTTCGAGACCTTTGAGTGTCAGCGGGTACATGCGCTGACTGACGAGCTGCTGGATCACGCTGATGCTCTGGCGGTACTGCCACACGCCTTGCGGCTCAGGATTGATCCACGCGAACTTGGGAAAGGCATGGGTCAGCCGCTGAATCCATTCGGCGCCTGACTCCTCGTTGTTGTACTCCACGCTGCCGCCGGGCTGCAAGATCTCGTAGGGGCTCATGGTCGCGTCGCCCACAAAGATCAGCTTGTAGTCCTTGTTGTACGTGCGGATGATGTCCCAGGTCGCGAATTTCTCGCTGAAGCGGCGCCGGTTGTTCTTCCACATGAAGTCATAAACGCAGTTGTGGAAGTAATAAAACTCCAGGTGCTTGAACTCGGTCTTGGTGGCCGAAAAAAGCTCTTCCACGCGCGCAATGTGATCGTCCATGGTGCCGCCCACGTCCATCAGCAGCAGCACCTTCACATTGTTGTGTCGCTCGGGCACCATCTTGATGTCGAGCCAGCCGGCGTTGGCCGCGGTCGAGCGGATCGTGTCGTCCAGGTCCAGCTCGTCGGCGCTGCCCTGGCGCGCGAACTTGCGCAGGCGCCGCAGCGCTACCTTGATGTTGCGCGTGCCGAGTTCCTGCGTGTCGTCATAGTCCTTGTAGGCGCGTTGGTCCCAGACTTTCACGGCGCTCCGGTTGCGGCTTTTCTCCTGGCCAATGCGGATGCCCTGCGGGTTAAAGCCGTTGGCGCCAAAAGGCGAGGTGCCGCCCGTGCCAATCCATTTGCTGCCGCCTTCGTGGCGTTCCTTTTGCTCTTCAAAACGCTTTTTTAGCGTCTCCATCAGCTCGTCCCAGCCCATCTTCTCGATCTTGGCCTTGTCCTCGGGGCTCAGTTCGAGCTCGAGGTTCTTGCGCAGCCACTCAAGCGGTATGTCTTTGGTGAAGTCGGCCACCATCTCGACGCCCTTGAAGTACGAGGCAAAGGCGCGGTCGAACTTGTCGTAGTGCTTTTCGTCTTTGACCAGCACGGTGCGGCTGAGGTAGTAAAAGTCGTCGATCTTGTAAGCGCCTTCGCCTTCGGCACCGTCTGCGTCAGCGTCACTGGCGCCGCTGTTCGGCCCGACCACGCCGGCCTTGAGCGCTTCAAGCAGCACCAGGTATTCCTTGACGGACACCGGCAGCTTGGCCGAGCGCAAGGTGTAGAAAAAATCAATCAGCATGAAGGGCTCCTCGGGCGGTCCAGCAGGTAAAGCAGCTGCGCCTTGACTTCGGGCCATTCGCCAGCGCTCAGGCTGTACATCACGGTGTCGCGGATGGTGCCGTCGCGGCGCAAGGCATGGCCGCGGATCACGCCGTCTTTTCGCGCGCCAAGCCGCTCTATCGCGCGCTGCGAGGCATGGTTGAAATTGTCCGTGCGCCAGCCGATCACCTTGCAGTTCAAGGTTTCAAAAGCATGGGTCATCAAGAGCAGCTTGCAGGTGGTGTTGACATGCGTGCGCTGAACGCGCGCGGCATACCAGGTGTAGCCAATCTCCAGCCGATGAATTGCCGGCACGATGTCGTGGTAACTGGTGCAGCCAATCACTTCGCCGGAGGAAGCGTCGAGCACCGCGAAGGCCAGCCGGTGGCCGTCAGCCCGGGCTTGCAGCGCGGTGTCCAGGTAGGCGCGGGTGTTTTCAGGCTCCGGCACCGAGGTGACCCGAATCTTCCACAACTCGCCGTCGGCGGCGGCGGCTCGCAGGCCGGCTTCATGCGCCGGGCTCAGGGGCTGCATCTCGACGCCCCGGCCAGAGAGCGTCACGGCTTGTACCCAGGACATGCGCGGCCTCAGTCTTTTTTGGCGGCGCGCGCCCGGCGCCAGCCTCGCACACCTTGCAGCCCGAGGCCGCCGCACAGCCCGACCAGCATGATGCCGCCTATGGTGCGGTTGCTGTAGCCGGGCGCAAAAATATCCAGCCCCAGCAGGCCGGACAGCCAAAAGCCCAACAGGGCGCCGACCAGAAAACCTGCGGCATCCGTCAGGCCCTCAAACCACAAAGCATTCATGTGGCAGCCCCTTTCAGCGGTTGTGGCGTTGCATGAACACCAGCTTTTCAAACAGCGTCACGTCTTGCTCGTTCTTGAGCAGCGCTCCCACCAGCGGCGGCACGCTGACCTTGTCGTCCTTGCTTTGCAGCACATCCAGCGAGATGTCCTCGGCCACCAGCAGCTTGAGCCAGTCCAGCAGCTCGCTGGTGGACGGCTTTTTCTTCAGGCCCGGCAGATTGCGCACCTCGTAAAAGGTTTTCATGGCGGCAGCCAGCAATTCCTTTTTGAGCCCCGGGAAATGCACGTCCACAATTTTCTTCATCGTCTCCGCGTCAGGAAACTTGATGTAGTGAAAAAAGCAGCGCCGCAAAAAGGCGTCGGGCAGCTCTTTTTCATTGTTGGAGGTGATGAACACCAGCGGCCGGTGCTTGGCCCGTACCAGCTCGCGCGTCTCGTAGCAATAAAACTCCATGCGGTCAATTTCGCGCAGCAAATCGTTCGGAAACTCGATGTCGGCCTTGTCGATCTCGTCGATCAGCAGCGCCACTGGCGCGTCTGCCGTGAACGCCTGCCACAGCACGCCTTTGACGATGTAGTTGTGAATGTCCTTGACCTTTTCGTCGCCCAGCTGCGAGTCGCGCAGGCGGGAGACCGCGTCATATTCATACAGACCCTGCTGCGCCTTGGTGGTCGACTTGATGTGCCATTGCAGCAGCGGCAAGTTCAGTGCTTGGGCGACTTCCTCAGCCAGCATGGTCTTGCCGGTGCCGGGTTCGCCCTTGACCAGCAGCGGCTTTTTCAGCATGGCCGAGGCGTTCACGGCCAGCATCAGGTCTTCAGTGGCGACGTAGTTCTGGGATCCTTGGAATTTCATGGTGCTTTGGAGTGGAAGCGGACTCTTGCAGCCGGGCGGCAAGCTGCGTCTGCTGTGGCGGGCGAAACGGCCAGCGATGGCAGATATAATCCGAGGTTGTTTCAAGACGATTTTCACCTGATTGTGCGCGCAAAATGATTAAGTTGATCCCCGCTGTTTTCGCTCTGGCTGTCTCTTTCGTGACGGCCACCGCCCAGGCCCAGGACATCAAAGGTGACGCCAAAGCCGGCCAGGCCATCAATGCCATGTGCATTGGCTGCCACGGCATCAAAGGCTACCAGGCCAGCTTTCCTGAAGTCTACAAAGTGCCCATGATCTCTGGCCAAAGCGCCAAGTACATCGTGTCGGCCCTCAACGCTTACAAAAAGGGCGAGCGCAAGCACCCCAGCATGCGCGGCATCGCCGAAACTCTGACCGACCAGAACATGGCCGACCTGGCCGCTTACTACAGTGGCCACGGCGTGGTTGAAGGCCAGTCAGTACCCAAGGAAGCCAAAGCCCCCAGCGCGCAAGTCGCTGCTCTCCTGACCAAGGCCAATTGCGCGTCTTGCCACGGCGCCAATTTCAGCACCCCGATCGACCCTTCGTACCCCAAAATCGGCGGCCAGCACGCTGACTATCTTTATGTGGCCCTGAAGTCCTACAAAAACGACACCAACGCCGTCGTTGGCCGCGGCAACGCCATCATGGCGAGCATGGCCAAGCAATACAGCAACGCCGAGCTCAAACAACTGGCCAACTACCTGGCATCGGTTCAGGGCGATCTCAAAGTCGAGCCGCAAAGCCGCTGGCGTTAAAAGCGG
>CAJAOB010000321.1 GCA_903941205.1 uncultured Burkholderiales bacterium
ATACCGGCCGTTTGACTGCACCATGAGCTGCCTGACGCCGCAAGGCTGCCAGCGCTCGACCCCCCCCGCCGCGCATTCGGCCAGCAGCAAGTTGATGATGTCTTCGGCCGAGCGGTCGCAAAACAGCTGGCCCTTGTGCTTTTCATGAAAAGGAACCCGGTGCTTTTGCAGCAGCGCGATGAAGTCCTGGGGCGTGTAGCGCGACAGGGCCGAGCGGCAAAAGTGCGGGTTTTCGCTTAGGAACTGCGCCGGCGTGGTGCCGATATTGGTGAAGTTGCAGCGCCCGCCGCCCGAGATGCGGATTTTCTCGGCCACTTTGTCGCTATGGTCAAGCACCAGCACCTTCAGGCCCAGCTGGCCGGCAATGCCCGCGCAAAAAAGGCCGGCGGCACCGGCGCCAATCACCACCACGTCAAATGAATGCATCCGACGAGTGTATTGAAGGCATCATTTCTCAGCTACTTTAATGCGAAGCCGGAGCCACACCAGCGCCAGCGGCACAAGTCTAAAACCCGGCTTCATTCCGACTGAAGCCCGGCCTCAGGCCGCGCGCGCGGCGCTGTGCGCTGCTGCCTGCGGATGCGCCGCCGCGAGCGCCAGGCTCGCGACCACGTCGCCCACCACGATGACCGAGGGGCTTGCCATGCCGTGGGCCTCGATGTCGTCAGCCAGCGTGCACAGCGTGCTGCTGATGTGGCGCTGCGTGGCCAGCGAGGCGTTTTGGATCACCGCCACCGGGGTGCCGGCGGGCAGGCCGGTGAGCAATTCGTCCTGAATCCGGCGGGCTCCGCTCACGCCCATGTAGATCACCAGCGTCAGGCGCGCGCTGTGTGCGGTGGCGGCCAGAGCCGACCAGTCCGTGCCCGCGTCACCCGGCTTGGCGTGACCGGTCACAAACACCACACCGTGCGCATGCTGGCGGTGCGTGAGCGGCACGCCCAGGCTGGTGACGGCGGCCAGGCCGGCGGTGATGCCGTTGATCACCGTGACCCGAACACCAGCGGCTTGCAGATGCTCAAGCTCTTCGCCGCCGCGACCGAAGATGAACGGATCGCCGCCTTTGAGCCGCACCACGTTTTCGCCTTCGCGGGCGGCCATGATCATGAGTTTTTCTATGAAGGCTTGCGGCGTTGACTGGCAACCGCCGCGCTTGCCAACGTAGACGATGCGTGCTGTGGGCGGCGCAAACGCAACGATTTCGTCGCTCACGAGATCGTCAACCAGCACGACTGTGGCGGCCTGCAGGGCTTTGAGTGCCTTGACCGTCAGCAACTCCGGGTCGCCCGGACCGGCGCCGACCAGCGTGCATTGGCCGTTGGCGTGTTCAGGGGGTAGCTTGGCTTGGTTCATGTCTTGGGTAGTTGCGAAGTCAGTTGCAGGATATGTTTCACCTGGCGCGCAATCGGTGGCGGTACTGGCTGTTCACCTCCGAGCACGGCTTGGATATAGACCGCCGTGCTTGCGGCATCAATCTCTTTGGGCAGGTCCGGCAGACTTGCCAGCGTGCCCGGCTGAGCCACCTGCAAACTCAGCCGGCGGCCTTGCAAAAAGCCGTCCATGGGCGGCATGCGCCGCGCGTCGGCCACCACTTCGCCTTCGGTGCCGCGCAGCAGCAAGGCGTTCGTTTGCATCAGCGTGAGGGTTTGCGCCATGGAAGTGGCGTATTCGGGGTGCGTGTAGCTGCTGACGATCAGCGCCTGCCCCAGGCAGGGGTTCATGAGTTTGACCAGGCTGTGCGCCGGGTTGCGCAGGCCGACCAGCCGCCTAACGTCGAGCAGGCGTTTGAGGCCCGGGCTCAGCAACTCGGTCGGCGCAAAAACCACTTCGCCCGCTTCGACCGGTCTGACGCGCGTCAGCGCCGGAGTGTCCAGCGCCGCCAGCACTTGCGAACTCAGGACACGGCTGGACTCGGTGGCGGTGCCATGCACCAGCACGGCGAGGCCTTGGCGGGCCAGCAAAAGTGCCAGCAGCGGCGTCAGCACTGGCAGTTTGCGCGCGCCGTTGTAGCTGGGCAAGACCACGGTCCTTGCCGCTGTGGCCGGAAAACGCGCCAGCCGCTCGTGCGTGGCATCGAGAAAGCCGGCCATTTCTTCAGGGGTTTCGCCTTTGATCCGCATCGCCAGACAAAACGCACCCACCTCCAGATCGGTCACGGCGCCATCGAGTACCTGAGCGAGCAAATCTGCCGCTTGCACGCGTGTGAGCGAGCGTGCGCCATCCCTGCCGCGGCCGATTTCCTTGATGTAGTGACTAATGCCCATGGAGCGATTGTCTGTGAGTCCTGATTACTTTTCGTTATAAACTAATGGGCCTTGGGTTGCCAGCCCACCGCCTTCATCGCACGCTTTCGAAAGCTGCATCTTGGCGCGCTTGCGGGCCGCTGAGCCGTCCGCGCGCGGGCGTCGCCCCGCCAGACTTCTCATGCCGCGACATGAATCGGGATGATCCGCTTTCCTGCCTCAGGCCATGCGGCGCCCAACCGGCGCTTGAGTTCCGGCACGCTGGAGCCGCCTTGGGTGCCGCCGCTTATCAGCCTCAATGCGGCATCAATGGCCGCATCCGTCATGTTCAGGCAGTTGCTCACCGGCTTGCCGCGCGGCGGCAGACCTACCGAGGCTTTGGCCGCGGGCAGCAGCAAGCGGCCGTGGTCTTGCTCGGGAAGTTCATCGCGCAGCAGGGTCTTGAACCAGGTTTGCGCCCTGCATCAGCAAGCCTGTGGCCCGGTCGATGACCTTGCGCTCCCGCAGCTCAATCCTGGCGCTGGCGAGTTCCCGCCGCAAGCTCTGTTCATGTTCGAACCTGGCCATTGCCATGTCCAGAGTCGGGCGCACGCGCATCGGATACAGCCCGGCGATGATCTCGGCCCACACGCCATCGGCGACGGCTTCCTTGACGTGGCTGGCGTCCTCATCATTAGTCCAACAGCACGATAGGCCGGCGCGCTTCCCGGGTGGCCATGACGACGTGCTCCAGACAGTCGCGGGCATCGCTTTCCTCGTCCTCATGTCGGGCTGCAATTGGGCCAGCTGCTCGGCCAGAAAAGTGTCTGCCGGCAAGCTTGCAATCCGCTTGAAGCCGTCTTCAAGCGGTCCAATGCGAAGTTGCCGCGAGCGCTTGACCAAGGCGAGCGCTGCTTCGTTGTCTGTGTCGGACTCGGCCTGGTCTGGCGCGATCACGACCCATCGCAGAGAGTGGGGCGCGCTCATCGGCTTCCTTGGCAAAGCTCAAGCCAGCTGGCTGACGAGCGCGGCTTTCAGACGTTTTCTGGCCTTGGCCGAGTCTGGGTGCTCTGCTGTTTTCCTGTGCTCGCGCTCCAAAGTCGTTAGCAATTGCAAGGCTGCCGTTCGGACTTGACAAGGATCAAGCCAGCGAGCTTTCAGGGCACACATAGTCGATCCGCGTGGGCGATTGCCTTCGTGTAGGCAGCCTGGGCTTTAGCCTCATTCATCAACCCTTCCTGGAGAGCTTCAAATGAAATACCTGACTAAAAAAACGTTCTGGATCGGTCTGTCCTTTGCTGCGCTCGGGAGCGTGGCCAATGCGCAGTCTGCGCCAAGCGACTTGATCGTTGCGGCTGCGCCTGCGACCCGTGCCGAGGTCAAGATGGAGACTGCGGAATTCCTTAAAAGCCACCGCTGGGACCCAGCTGTCGACAACTGGGTTCTCAAAGATGGCTTTGATGCGCCAGCTGGTGTTCGCCCGCGCACCGAGGTGCGGGCTGAACGCGACGCGTTTCTGAAGGCCAACCGATGGGACTCGGCAAAGGAAGCTTGGGTTCCGGTAAAGTCCGAGCGCGGCGAGCCCCCGACGAGAACGCGCGCTCAGGTGGCCGCGGAAACCCAGCAATTTTTGAAGACGCACGAGTGGGATGAGACCAAGGGCGCATGGAGCGAAAAGGCGCCTCGCCGCAAGGGTTGAGCGATTACGCTGTAGTGGTTTGTCAGGGCATGGGGCGCTGGCGCGTTGGGGGTCCGACCTTACACTCGATGCATGATCGTTCTAGGAATAGAGTCGAGTTGTGACGAGACCGGCGTGGCATTGGTTGATGCTTCTGGCACCGATGTGCCGGTGTTGCTGGCGCACGCCCTTCATAGTCAGATCGACATGCACCAAGCGTATGGCGGCGTCGTGCCGGAGCTTGCCAGCCGCGACCACATCCGGCGCGTGCTTCCCCTGATTTCCGAGGTGATGGCTCAGGCCGGACGCGAGCTGTCCGGATTGGACGTGGTGGCTTACACGCGTGGCCCGGGGCTGGCCGGCGCGCTCCTGGTCGGCGCGGGCGTTGCCTGCTCGCTGGCAGCCAGCTTGGGTAAGCCGGTCATGGGCGTGCATCACCTTGAGGGCCATTTGCTCTCGCCATTTTTAAGCGCTGATCCGCCGGAGTTTCCGTTTGTGGCCTTGCTCGTCTCGGGCGGTCACACGCAGCTGATGCGCGTCGAGCGCGTTGGCAGTTATGAACTGCTCGGCGAAAGTATCGATGACGCTGCGGGCGAGGCGTTTGACAAGTCGGCCAAGCTCATGGGCCTGCCTTATCCGGGCGGGCCGCATCTGGCCAGGCTCGCCGCGCAGGGCGACGCGGCGGCTTTCAAGCTGCCGCGGCCTTTGCTGCACAGCGGAGACCTCGATTTTTCCTTCGCTGGCCTTAAGACTGCGGTGCTTACGCAGGCCAAAAAGCTCGGGCCCGAGCTGGAAAGCCGCAAGGCCGATCTGGCTGCCTCAACGCAGGCGGCCATCGTCGAGGTGTTGGTCAAGAAATCCATGAGTGCGATGGCGAAAACGGGCCTGCGCCGCCTGGTGGTGGCCGGTGGCGTGGGAGCCAACGCCGCCTTGCGCAGCCAGCTCAATGCGGTGTGCCGTCAGCGCGGCATTCGCGTGCACTACCCGGAGCTGCATTTGTGTACCGACAACGGCGCCATGATCGCGCTGGCCGCGGGCATGCGCTTGCAGGCGGGGCTGGAGAGCTTGCAGGCAGCCTACACCTTTGATGTCAAGCCGCGCTGGAGCCTGGCCGACGTCAGCCCGACCTCGTCGCTCCTTGCCATCTGAGCGGGCAATTCCGCGTCTTGGCAGCTGGTTGTTTTTTTGATTGGCAGGTCTGGCGCCGTACACTGCGCGCCCTTGGCGCACGTTCGCTAATCCAAGTCTCCCGGCCTTCGCCTGCGCGGAGCTGCCTTCCACTGAAGTTCGAACCAAGGAGACTCCGGCGGTCATGCACCTTTTGAGCAAGCAAATTTTCAAGTGTCTCGCGGCTAGCCTCATTCTGGGCATTGGCGCTCTTGTGTTCGCACAAGCGCCGACGCAGCCGCCGGTACGCATTGCCCTGATAGAAAGTCTCTCGGGCCCTTTTGGCAACACCGGCGAAGCCGTGCTGCGCAATCTGGTGTGGGCCACCGAGCGGGTGAACGCCGGCGGTGGCGTCAAGTTGCCAGCCGGTGCGCGGCCTTTGCTGATTGAACGTTACGACAGCAAGGGGCAAAACGAAGAAGCCCTCGCGGCCTTGCGTTCGGCCATCGACGACGGCGTCAACATCATCACCCAGGGCAATTCGTCCTCGACGGCGGCGGTGCTGATCGATGCGATCAACAAGCACAACGAGCGCGAGCCGACCCGCCGCGTGCTATTTCTGAACTACTCCGCCGTGGACCCAAGCCTGACCAACGAGAAATGCAGCTTCTGGCATTTTCGTTTTGACGCCCATGCCGACATGCGCATGGCCGCGCTGATGGATGTGCTGCACGATGACAAGGCGCTCAAGCGCATCTACCTGATCGGCCAGGACTACAGTTTTGGGCAGGCGGTGCTGCGCGAGGCCAAAAAGCAGCTGGCTTTGCAGCGCCCCGACGTTCAGGTGGTGGGCGATGAGCTCCATCCGATGGCGCGCGTGAAGGACTTCATGCCCTACGCGGCGAAGATCCGGCAAAGTGGTGCGCAGGCTGTGCTGACTGGCAACTTTGGCAACGACCTGACGCTGCTGGTCAAGGCGGCCAAGGAGGCCGGTTTTGACGGCAAGTTTTATACTTTTTACGGGAACGCGTTGGGTGTGCCCGGTGTGCTGGGCGAGGCTGGCATTGGCAAGGTGATTGCGGTGGCCGACTGGTTTGCGAACACGCCAGGACTTGATTCAGAGCGCTTTTACCAGTCCTTCAGGCAGCGCTTTCCAAAGCCGCAAGACGATTACGTCCACATGCGCATGCAGCTGATGATGCAGGCGCTGGTCCAAAGCATTGAAAAGGCTGGCACTCTCGAGGCCGCAGCCGTGGCCACGCAGCTTGAAAACGCCAGCGTCAGCGTGTTTGGCCTGAAGGGCGCGATGCGGGCGGCCGATCACCAGTTCCAGCAGCCTTTGCGTGTCGCCGTGATGGACAAGCAGGGCGCGCCCGGCGTCAAGTTTGATGTCGAAGGTTCCGGTTATGGTTTCCGGGTTATCAAGACCATTGCCCCGGCCAGGGCCGAGCAGCCGCACAGCTGCAAAATGACACGTCCCTGAGTCACCCCCACAAGAAAGAAGTTGCATGCGTCAAGCCGTTTTAAATCTTGAAGAGTCGATGATCCGCCAGGTGGCCAATGCCGGCATGGGGCGCGCAGATGTGCTCAAGTTCTGGTTTGGTGAAAGCGACGAGGTGACTCCTGCCTTCATTCGCCAGGCTGCGGCTGATTCGCTGAGCAGCGGAGAAACCTTCTACGCGCACAACCTGGGCCTGCCCGAGCTGCGCCAGGCCATCGCCGCTTATTGCACCGCGCGCCGAACGGCCGGCGCTGCGCCCATCGGGACGGACCGCATCGCGGTGACGGCCGGGGGCGTCAACGCCCTGATGCTGGCCATCCAGGCGCTGGTGGATGCGGGTGATCGCGTGGTGGTGCTCACACCGGTCTGGCCCAACCTCACCGCGCAGCCGGCCATCATGGGCGCGCAGGTGCATTGCGTGAGTCTCAAGCCGGCAGGCGGCGACTGGCAGCTGGACATGGACGAGCTGCTTGCGGCGATCTCGCCGGGCACCCGATTGCTGGTGCTCAACGCGCCCAACAACCCCACTGGCTGGACCTTGAGTCGACCAGAGCAGGCCCGCTTGCTGGCGCATTGCCGGCAAACGGGCACCTGGATTTTGGCTGACGAGGTCTACGAGCGGCTGTATTACGAAGCCACGCCCAATGGCTGCGCGCCCAGCTTTCTGGACCTGGCCGAGCCGGAGGACCGGCTGGTGGTGGTGCACAGTTTCTCCAAGAGTTTCCTCATGACGGGCTGGCGCCTGGGCTGGCTGGTCATGCCGGCCAGCATGACGCCGCACATGGGCAAGCTGATCGAGTTCAACACTTCCTGTTCCCCCGTATTTGTGCAGCGCGCAGGCGTGGTGGCGCTGGAGCGAACCGACGAGGTGACGCCGCAAGTGGTGGCCCACCTCAAGGCCTGCCGCGATACCTTGATTCCTCTGTTGCAGGCGGTGCCTGGGGTGCAGGTGGCGCCGGCCAAGGGCGGCATGTATGCGTTTTTCCGTCTGGCGGGGCATCCGGATTCGCTGGAAACGGCCAAGCGGCTGGTTGTCGAGGCCGGCCTGGGTCTGGCGCCCGGCAACGCCTTCATGCCCGATCCGTCGCCTGATTTGCAAGGCTGGTTGCGCTGGTGTTTTGCCAGTCAAGACCTCGGACGGCTGCGCCTGGGGGTTCAACGGCTCACCGGCTGGCTGGGCCAAAGCACGCCTGGGCCTGGGCTATAATTCAAGGCTTTGCGAAACGGGCTCTGCTTGTTTCGCAAGATCCACGAGCTCAGCGGTCAAATCCCACAGTGGGAACACTGCTTTTCTCGCAAGTCCTCAAGGAAGATCCATGATTGCAAAATCCATCAAGGCTGACATTGTTCAGTCCAACGCACGTCAGGCTGGCGATACCGGCAGCCCTGAAGTCCAGGTCGCGCTGCTGACCGGTCGCATCAACGAATTGACGCCTCACTTCAAAACCCATGCCAAAGACCACCACGGTCGCCGCGGCCTGCTGCGCATGGTCAGCCGTCGCCGCAAGCTGCTGGACTACCTGAAGTCCAAAGACGCGTCCCGTTATGTTGCGCTGATCGCCAAACTCGGCCTGCGCAAGTAATCACCACCACTTTGAAGAGCGCCTGAGTTAGTTCACTAGCTCAGGCGTTTTTTACTTCGGAGCAAGACAAAACGAGCACGCGCTGTGTCATTCCACAAGAAAACTTCGCTTGAACCCTCGGGCAAGGCGGTTTTCAGGCTTTTTGTGGAATGGCATCGTGTTCAATTGGCACCGCTTCGGGCCTTGGGTTGCAGCCTCATGCACTCGAATCAATGGAGCAACACGACATGAGCATTTTCAATAAAGTCAGCAAAACTTTCCAATGGGGCCAGCACAAGGTCACGATGGAAACCGGCGAAGTCGCCCGCCAGTCCAGCGGCGCTGTCATCGTTGACATGGACGGCACCGTGGTGCTGGCCACCGTGGTCGCCAAGAGCGATGCCAAGCCCGGTCAGGATTTCTTTCCCCTGACCGTCGATTACCTCGAAAAAACCTACGCCGCCGGCCGCATTCCGGGCAGCTTTTTCAAGCGCGAAGGTCGCCCCAGCGAATTCGAAACCCTGACATCGCGTCTGATCGACCGCCCGATCCGCCCCTTGTTCCCGGAAGGCTTCTTCAACGAAGTGCAGGTCGTGGTTCATGTGCTGTCGCTCAACCCAGAAGTCGAAGGCGACATCCCTGCGCTGATCGCTTCGAGCGCTGCGCTGTCGATTTCCGGCATTCCGTTCAATGGCCCGATTGGCGCCGCCCGCGTGGCCTACATCGACGGCCAGTACGTGCTCAACCCTGGCAAGACGCAGCTCAAAGATTCGAAGATGGATCTCGTCGTGGCCGGCACTGAAGCCGCCGTGCTGATGGTCGAGTCCGAAGCCCAGCAACTGTCCGAAGAAATCATGCTCGGCGCCGTGGTGTTTGGTCATGAGCAGGGCAACATCGCCATCAACGCGATCCACGAACTCGTTCGTGACGCGGGCAAACCGGTCTGGGCCTGGCAAGCGCCCGCGAAAGACCTGCCGCTGATTGCCAGAGTCAACGAACTCGCCGCAGCCAAGCTCGAGGCGGCTTACCAGATTCGCACCAAGCAAGCTCGTACTCAAGCTTGCCGTGTGGTGACCTCTGAGGTCATGGCGGCGCTCAAGGCCGACGGCCTGGTATTCGACAGCGTCGCTGTTGAAGGCATGTTGTTCGACATTGAGGCCAGGATCGTGCGCAGCCAGATCCTGGCCGGCGAGCCGCGCATTGACGGCCGCGACACCCGCACCGTGCGCGCCATCGAGATCCGCAATTCCGTGCTGCCACGCACCCACGGTTCGGCCCTGTTCACGCGCGGCGAAACCCAGGCGCTGGTGGTCACCACGCTGGGCACCGAGCGCGATGCACAGCGCATCGACGCCTTGAGTGGCGACTACGAAGACCGTTTCATGCTGCACTACAACATGCCTCCGTTCGCCACCGGCGAAACCGGCCGCGTGGGCTCGCCAAAGCGCCGTGAAATCGGTCACGGCCGTCTGGCCAAGCGCGCGCTGATCGCAGTGCTGCCCAACAAGGAAGACTTCCCGTACACCATGCGCGTGGTCAGCGAGATCACCGAGTCGAACGGCTCCTCTTCGATGGCTTCGGTCTGCGGCGGCTGCCTGTCGCTGATGGACGCTGGCGTGCCGATGAAAGCGCACGTGGCCGGTATCGCCATGGGCCTGATCAAGGAAGACAACCGCTTTGCGGTGCTGACCGACATTCTGGGCGACGAAGATCACCTGGGTGACATGGACTTCAAAGTCGCCGGTACCACCTTCGGTATCACCGCGCTGCAGATGGACATCAAGATCCAGGGCATCACCAAGGAGATCATGCAGGTCGCACTGGCTCAGGCCAAGGAGGCGCGCATGCATATTCTGGGCAAGATGCAAGAAGCCATGGGCCAGGCCAAGACCGAGGTGTCCGACTTTGCGCCGCGCCTGTACGTCATGAAGATCAACCCCGAGAAGATCCGTGACGTGATCGGCAAGGGCGGCGCCGTCATTCGCGCACTGACCGAAGAGACCGGCACGCAGATCAACATCGAGGAAGACGGCACCATCACCATCGCCTCGAACGACAGTGCCAAGGCTGACGAGGCCAAGCGCCGGATCGCCGAGATCACCGCTGAAGTCGAAATTGGCAAGATTTACGAAGGCCCGATCACCAAGCTGCTGGACTTCGGCGCGCTGGTCAATCTGCTGCCAGGCAAGGACGGCCTGCTGCACATCAGTCAGATTGCCCATGAGCGCGTCGAGCGCGTTTCCGACTACCTCAAGGAAGGTCAGATCATCCGCGTCAAGGTTATGGAGACCGATGAAAAGGGCCGCGTCAAGCTGTCCATGAAGGCGCTGATCGAGCGACCAGGCCAGCAGCACGACCAGCAGGGCTGAGCCATGCTCATCGGGTGATCGCCAGGGCCCCTCGCGGGACTCGGCGCCCCTTTGAGAGTCAATTGCCACTGGAGTCCATTTGCTGATGAAAGCTGTCGAAATCACCGCCTACGGTGGCCCTGAGGTGTTGTGTCTCGGTGAGCGTCCCACGCCTGCGGCCGGGGCGGGCGAGGTGCTGATCCGTGTCAAAGCCAGCGGGATCAACCGTCCTGACGTCTTGCAGCGCACCGGGAATTATCCGGTGCCGCCGGGCGCGTCGGATATTCCCGGTCTTGAAGTGGCGGGCGAAATCATTTCTGGCGACACCGTGGCCATGGCTGCCGCGGGTTTCAAGATGGGCGATCGCGTCTGCGCTCTGGTTGCAGGTGGCGGCTATGCCGAGTTGTGCGTGGCGCCGGTCGGTCAGTGTTTGCCGGTGCCTGCGGGTTTGAGCGATATTGAAGCGGCTTCGTTGCCGGAAACCTTCTTTACCGTCTGGAGCAACGTCTTCGATCGCGGCCGCCTACAGGCTGGTGAATCGTTGTTGATTCAGGGGGGCACAAGCGGTATCGGCGTGACGGCCATTCAGCTGGCAAAGGCCATGGGTGCAACGGTGATTGTTACGGCGGGCAGCGACGAGAAATGCGCCGCCTGCCTGGCGCTAGGCGCAGACCACGCCGTCAATTACAAGAACCGTGATTTCTCCGAGGCGGCCCGCAGTCTGACCGGCGGGCAGGGTGTCAACGTGATTTTGGACATGGTCGCAGGCAACTATGTCGCTCGCGAAGTCGAGTGCCTGGCTGAAGACGGCCGACTCGTGATCATTGCGGTGCAAGGCGGCGTCAAGGCCGAATTCAACGCCGGCATGGTGCTGCGCAAGCGTCTGAGCATCACGGGTTCCACCTTGCGGCCACGACCGCTGACTTTCAAATCGGCGATTGCTCAGGCATTGCGCTCCAATGTCTGGCCCTTGCTGGAAAGTCGTGCGATCAAGCCCGTCATCTACAAAACCTTTGCTGCGGCCGATGCGGCTGGGGCGCACGCCTTGATGGAGTCCAACCAGCATGTGGGCAAGATCGTTTTAACCTGGTAGGTTTTGAGCTTGACGATGAAAAAACTGATTGCCGCCAACTGGAAAATGAATGGCAGCCTAGCGGCCAATGAAGCGCTGCTCGGTGCGATAGCAAGTGGCTTGCCTGCGGAACTGACCTGCGAAGTTGCAGTCTGCATTCCGGCGCCCTATTGGGCTCAGTTCAGGCTGCTGGCTGCATCAATGCCTTCCCTGGCGTCGCTTGCCCTGGGTGCGCAAGACGTTTCCAGCCATGCCTCGGGCGCTTTCACCGGCGAAGTAAGCGCCACCATGCTCAAGGATTTTGCTTGCCGCTATGTCATCGTCGGCCATTCGGAGCGCCGTCAATACCATGGCGAGAGCGATGCTCTGGTGGCGGCCAAAGCGCAGCAAGCCTTGGCTGCTGGCATAACCCCGGTGGTTTGCGTGGGCGAGACGCTGGCCGAGCGTGAAGCGGGCAAAACGACTGAAATCGTCAAGCGCCAGCTCGCTGCCGTGATTCACGCCAACGGCCATTGCATCAGTGAAATCGTAGTTGCCTATGAGCCAGTCTGGGCCATCGGCACCGGTAAGACCGCCAGTCCGCAAGAGGCGCAGGCGGTGCATGCGGTACTTCGCGCCCAGCTGACGGCGGCCAGCGCACATGCTGACCGAGTGAAGATAATTTATGGCGGCAGCATGAATGGTTCCAATGCCGCTTCTTTGTTGGCCCAGCCCGATATTGACGGAGGCCTGATTGGTGGCGCCTCGCTGAAGGCGACTGAATTTTTGACCATCGTTTCTGCTGCGTCTATCTGAGCGTGCAGAGCATCATTCTTTAGAATTTAGGAGCCTTTGATGAACATTGTTTTGACCATTGTCCTGACTGTCCAGATGCTTTCAGCGCTTGGCATGATCGGTTTGATCCTCGTGCAGCACGGCAAGGGTGCCGACATGGGTGCTGCTTTTGGCAGCGGCGGCTCTGGCAGCCTGTTTGGCGCCAGCGGCAGTGCCAATTTCCTGTCACGCAGCACCGCGGTGCTGGCCGCGGTTTTCTTTGCCTGTACTCTCGCGCTGGCCTATTTTGGCAACTCGCAGCCGCGCAGCAGCTCGAGCGTTCTTGAGGGCCCTGCCGCGGCCATCCCGGCCGCGCCTGCGACAGCGCCTGCCTCTGCCACTTCAGCGCCAGCTGTCACTGGCAGCAACGCTAGCGTGCCGCCTGCGCCGGCTGCTTCTGGCGCCGGTCAGATTCCGACCAAATAAGAGGGTGCCGCCTTGCGCTGCATGTAAAAAGAGACGTGTTTTCAGGGTAAACTCTTGGACTGTTTTGGAAGTTGAACCGGTAGCTGATTTTCTGGTTTTCCTCATGCTTTCAGACAGCAAAAATCCGCGGACGTGGTGAAATTGGTAGACACGCTATCTTGAGGGGGTAGTGGCGAAAGCTGTGCGAGTTCGAGTCTCGCCGTCCGCACCATATGCAAGCATTGGCTTTGCTCTCAAATTGCCGGCCCCGTTGGCCCTGAGGCTCCGCTGTAATGCACTTGTAGGGTGGGCATGAAATGATCTGTGCAGTCCTGCCCATCAAGTCATCAACCCATTCGACCGTAACAAGATGAATCTCGAGCAATACCTTCCCGTCCTGCTGTTTATTTTGGTGGGAATTGCGGTGGGCGTGGTGCCTCAGGTTCTTGGACGGTTGTTGGGCCCGCATCGCCCCGACAGCGAAAAAAACTCCCCTTACGAATGCGGCTTCGAAGCCTTCGAAGACGCGCGCATGAAGTTCGACGTGCGCTACTACCTCGTGGCCATTCTCTTCATTCTTTTTGACCTTGAGATCGCCTTTCTTTTTCCGTGGGCTGTGGCGCTCAAGGAAATTGGCGCAGTCGGTTTTTGGTCCATGATGATTTTTCTGGGCATTCTGGTGGTCGGCTTTGTTTACGAGTGGAAAAAAGGCGCGCTCGATTGGGAGTGAACCCGCGCTTTACGCTTTTCAGCAAAGCTTCTCAACTCAATCAGTCCGTACTAACTCACGCAACAACACGCTTTGGACCTCTCGCAAGAGGTCAACTCTCCGCCACAAAGGTACTGGTATGTCACTTGAAGGTGTATTCAACGAAGGCTTTATGACCACGAGTTACGACTCGGTGGTCAACTGGGCCAAGACCGGTTCGCTCTGGCCGATGACGTTTGGTCTGGCTTGTTGCGCAGTGGAAATGATGCACGCCGGCGCGGCGCGTTACGACCTCGATCGTTTTGGCATGCTGTTTCGTCCGAGCCCGCGTCAGTCTGACCTGATGATTGTTGCCGGCACGCTGTGCAACAAGATGGGCCCCGCCTTGCGCAAGGTCTATGACCAGATGTCCGAGCCCCGCTGGGTGCTGTCCATGGGGTCCTGCGCAAATGGTGGCGGTTACTACCACTATAGTTACTCGGTCGTGCGCGGTTGCGATCGCATTGTGCCGGTGGATGTCTATGTCCCAGGGTGCCCGCCGACGGCCGAGGCCTTGATGTATGGAATCATCCAGTTGCAGCAAAAAATTCGCCGCACCAACACCATAGCGAGGGCTTGATGGGACCTCTGCATCCAGCCTCTGCTGAAGAAATCAAAAACGCGGTCTCAAGCGCGCTGGGCGACAAACTGCAGCGCGCCGTGGTCGATCTCGGAGAGCTGACGATTTGGGTCAAGCCGGCTGACTACGTGGCCTCGGCAATGATCCTGCGCGATGCGCCAGGCTGCCAGTTTGAGCAACTGCTCGACTTGTGCGGTGTCGACTACTCCGAATATGGCAGCGGCCAATACGACGGTCTGCGCTACTGCGTGGTTTCCCATCTGCTGTCTGTGAGCCTGAACCAGCGGCTTCGGCTGAAGGTTTTTTGTGCAGACGACGACTTTCCGGTTCTGCCATCGCTGGTTGATGTATGGAGTTCTGTCAACTGGTTCGAGCGCGAAGCCTTCGATCTATTCGGCATCATTTTTGAAGGCCACGACGACTTGCGCCGAATTCTGACGGATTACGGCTTCATCGGTCACCCGTTCCGCAAGGACTTCCCGACCACGGGCCACGTCGAAATGCGTTACGACCCCGAGCAAAAGCGCGTGATTTACCAGCCAGTGACGATCGAGCCGCGCGAGATCACGCCGCGCATCATCCGGGAAGACAGCTACGCTGGACAGCAGGGCCGGGCATCGGCGGGCAAGGTTTAAGACATGGCTGAAATCAAAAATTACACGCTGAACTTTGGCCCCCAGCACCCGGCCGCGCACGGTGTGCTGCGCCTGGTGCTCGAACTCGACGGCGAGGTCATCCAGCGTGCTGACCCGCACATCGGCCTGTTGCACCGCGCCACCGAAAAGCTCGCCGAAAGCAAGACCTACATCCAGTCGCTGCCCTACATGGACCGCCTCGATTACGTCTCGATGATGTCCAACGAGCAGGCTTACTGCCTGGCTATCGAGAAACTGCTGGGTGTTGATGTACCGGTTCGCGCGCAATACATCCGTGTCATGTACGCCGAAATCACGCGATTGCTGAACCACCTCTTGTGGCTGGGCGCGCATGGTTTTGACTGTGGCGCAATGAACATCCTGATTTATTGCTTCCGCGAGCGTGAAGCGCTGTTTGACATGTACGAAGCTGTCTCCGGGGCTCGGATGCACGCGGCGTATTTCCGTCCGGGCGGCGTGTACCGCGATCTGCCCGACACCATGCCCCAGTACAAGGTCAGCAAGGTCAAGAACGCCAAGGCGATCGAGGCCTTGAACGAGAACCGCCAGGGCTCGTTGCTCGATTTCATCGACGACTTCGTCACCAAGTTCCCCAGCCTGGTGGACGAGTACGAGACCTTGCTCACCGACAACCGCATCTGGAAACAGAGAACGGTCGGTGTTGGCGTGGTCACGCCCGAGCGGGCACTGAATCTCGGGTTCACCGGTCCCATGCTGCGCGGCTCCGGCTTTGCCTGGGACCTGCGCAAGCAGCAGCCCTACGATGCCTATGCGCGGTTGGACTTTGACGTTCCTGTTGGCAAGACGGGCGACTGCTATGACCGTTATCTGGTGCGCGTGGAAGAAATGCGCCAGTCCAATCGCATCATCAAGCAATGCGTGGACTGGCTGCGCGTCAATCCCGGCCCGGTAATTACAAGCAACCACAAGGTGGCTGCGCCCGACCGTGAGTCGATGAAGTCGAACATGGAAGAGCTGATCCATCACTTCAAGCTCTTTACCGAAGGCTTTCACGTGCCTGAAGGCGAAGCCTATGCCGCCGTCGAACATCCCAAGGGCGAGTTCGGCATCTACATCGTGAGCGACGGTGCCAACAAGCCTTACCGTCTGAAAATTCGCCCGCCCGGTTTTTCTCACCTCGCTGCCATGGACGAGATGTCGCGCGGGCACATGATTGCCGATGCCGTCGCCGTGATCGGCACCATGGACATCGTCTTCGGCGAGATCGATCGATGACCCGGACTTCCCCCCGAAGCGCCTGCGGCGCCACTCCTTTGAGGGGGCGCCATCTGCAGTCCGGCAAAGCCGGGTCTGCGGTGGCTTTCGAACTATGCGCGATGGAGATAAGAATTGGCTGAATTTTCTCAAACAGTGCTCGCGCGTTTTGATCGCGAGACCGCCAAATACCCCGCTGACCAGCGGCAGTCCGCTGTCATGGCGTGCTTGCAGATCGTTCAGCAAGAGCAGGGCTTTGTCAGCGCGGATAGCGAAAAAGCCGTGGCTGCCTACCTGGGCATGCCGCCGATTGCCGTGCATGAAGTCACGACCTTCTACAACATGTACAACCA
>CAJAOB010000322.1 GCA_903941205.1 uncultured Burkholderiales bacterium
GGGTCGCCTCAATGGCGATGAAGCCGCCACCCCCGGGCTTGTTGCTGATCAAGACGGGCTGGCTCCATAGTCGTGACAGCTTTTCAGAGACCTGGCGCAACACGGCGTCCGGGCCGCTGCCGGCCGCAAAGGCCGTGACGATGGTGACCGGCTTGCCGGGGAAGTTGCTGGCGGGCTGAGCCTGCGCCGGTGCGAGCCAGCAGCTCAGTGCCGCCGCCAGCAGGGTGGCTTTGGAAATCAGGTGGTTTTTCGATGCAGTCATGTCGTTCTTCGCTGTTTGATTTGATGGGGTTTTGAAAGGTCTCGGTCAATGCGCCAGGCAGTTCTGAAGGTTCCATCCATAGAGCCATTCCACGGCGTCATAAAAGCGCTCGGGCGAACGGTTTTTCCAGAGTTCGTTGCGGACCAGGCGCTCGACCCCTTTGGCGTGAAAGATGCGGCCCATTTCGCGGGCTGACAAGACGATGCGGGCGGTGCGGGCCACCCGGCAGCGCTGGTAAAGCGCGAAGCTTTTTTCAAGCTCGTTGTCATTCACCCGCAGCGCCTCGCCCAGGGTTACCGCATCTTCCATGGCCATGCAGGCGCCCTGGGCCAGGTATTGCAGCGTGGCGTGGGCTGCATCGCCGAGCAGCGTGACGCGGCCAAAGTTCCACTGCGCGATCGGTTCGCGGTCGGCCGTGGCCCAGCGTGACCAGTCTTTGGGCAGCTCGATCAGCTGGCGGGCCTTGGGGCAAACGCCCTCGAAGTAGCTCAGCACTTCTTCGCGGCTGCCCATGCGAACGCTCCACTCTTCCTGGTCGCGGCTGTGAAAGGTGACCACCACGTTGTACTGCTCGCCGCCGCGCAGCGGGTAATGCACCAGATGGCAGTTGGGGCCGACCCAGATGGAGGCGGCGTTCCATTGCAGGTCGGCCGGAAAATCCTTCTTGTCGACCACGGCGCGGTAAACCACATGCCCCGAAACGCGGGCCTCGTCGCCCACAAACTGGCGACGAACTGCCGACTTCACGCCGTCCGCGCCAATCAGGGCCACACCGCGGTGGCGCTGGCCCTTGCCGTCTAACACGGTGACGCCATCTTCGTCCTGCTCGATGCGTTGCACCTGCGTTCCGGTGGCCACCTCGATCCTGTCCGACGCCCGGGCACCCTCGAGCAGGGCGTGGTGCGCATCGGCGCGGTGAATCACGGCGTAGGGGTTGCCGAAACGTTGGAGGAAAGCCTCGCCCGTGGGTATGTGGCCGACCTGGTATTCGTCCAGCGCATCGTGCATCACCATGAAATCGGTGTAGACCGCCTTGCTGCGGGCGATTTCGCCCACGCCCAGCGCGTCAAAGGCGGCAAAGCCGTTGGGCCCGACTTGCAAGCCCGCGCCGATTTCGCCGAGCGCTGAGGCTTGCTCGAGCACCTTCACCTCAAAGCCCTGGCGGGTCAAGGCCAGCGCTGCGGCCAGCCCGCCGATACCGCCGCCGGCCACCAGCACTGGCAGTGCGTTTTTGGGTGTGATTGCCATCAATGTCTCCTTGTGTTTTTGATCTGGCGCAACTGTCGGCGTAACTGTCGGCGCAATCGACTATGGCGTCAAAGCCGTATCTGGAATACTTCCTATGTCGTTTTAATATACTGGTGCATGGCCAAACTTGATCTGGACTGGCTCGGCGTGTTCGTCGAGGTTTACAAGACCCAAAGCGTTTCGCGGGCGGCGCTGCGCCTGGGCATGGAGCAGGCCAGCGCCAGCATCATGCTGGGCAAGTTGCGCACCCATTTCGATGACCGCCTCTTCACCCGCACCTCGGCCGGCATGGAGCCCACGCCCAAGGCGCAGCGCATTTACCCGGAGCTGCAAGCCGCGCTGCTGCACATCGAAAAGGCCCGCGGCACGGGCAGCGTCTTCGTGCCGGGGCAGGCGCAGCGGGAGTTCTGCATTTGCATGACCGATATCAGCGAGCTGGTCTTGCTGCCGCGGCTGATCAATCACCTGCAGCAATCTGCGTCCGGCCTGACCTTGAAGGCCGAGAAAATTTCGCCTGACAGCCGGCGCCGGCTTGAATCGGGGGAGATTGACCTGGCGGTCGGCTTCACGCCCGACCTGGAAGCGGGCTTTTACCAGCAGGCACTTTTTTCACAGAACTTCGTCTGCCTGGCCGCCACCGATCATCCGCGCATACGCGGCCGGCTGACGTCCCGCGCATTTCTGGCCGAAGGCCATATCAAGGTCACTGCTTCCGGCACGGGCCACTCCATCGTCGACAAGGTGCTGGCCCGCCACAAGCTCGAGCGCCGCGTGGTCTTGCGGCTGCCGAGTTTTTTGGGCGTGGCGCGCATCGTCGCGCAGACGGAGTTTTTGGTTATCGTGCCGCGCTTGCTCGGCGCGGCCCTGGCGTCGCAGGAAAAAATCCAATTGCTCGAGCCGCCGGTGGCCTTGCCCGCTTACAAGGTCAAGCAGCATTGGCATGAACGCTTCAATGCCGATGCCGGCAACATCTGGCTGCGCCAGACCATGGCCGGTCTTTTTGCTGGCTCGGGGCTGGACGCCTGAGGGCTTTCGGGGCCGGCCTGTTCCCACGCGGCTTTGCCCAGTCGGCCTTGGTCAAGCGTCCTTGGTCCAGCGGCTTTGTTCAGGCCGTGAGTTGCAGGTAAACCCGCCCGCCTTCAATCTTCACCGGCCAGGAGCGCACCGGCTCGCTTGCCGGCCCGCAGGTGGGCGCGCCGGTGCGCACATCAAAACGGGCCTGGTGAAACGGACACTCCACCTCATGCCCTTCGACGTAACCGTCGCAGAGTTTGGCGTTGCCGTGCGAGCAGTTGTTGTCGGTGGCAAAAACCTCGCCGTCGATGCTGAACAGGGCCACGTCATGGCCGGGTGCCTGCACCGCAATGCCGGCGCCCTCAAACAAATCGGCCTCGGCGGCCACGTCGATCCATGGGTTCATTGATGTCTTTCAAATCGGGTAAATGATGGCGTTGGGGATCATTTCACTGTCATAGACCACCAGGCGCTCGGCAAATTTCAAACCCTCGGGCGTCTCCACGATGGTGTCGATGTAGCGACCCACATTGAAGACCGAGCTCAGTTTGTCCAGTTTGGTGCGAAAAACCGCGTAGTTGGCTTCGCTGTGAATACGGCCGGCCTCAAGGCGCCGCACCACCGGAGCGCCGACCACATGGCGCTGGTAATACGGGTCATGAAACAGCGTTTCCTTGATGCCGTAGACGCGGTCCTTGAGCATGCCCTTGCTGGTGAAAGACAGCGTGGCCAGCGGAAAGCCGCGTTCATGGTTCTCTCTAGCTTGCAACTTGTAAATGCCGTCGTCGAGAAAAAACTCGGGCCATAAATCCCAATCGCCGCTGTCCACGGCCAGCGCGTAATCGGCATACAGGCGCGTCAGCGCCAGGTGCGTTTCAAAGCTGATCATGCTCATTCCTCCATCACTTTTCGCCAGTAGGCGTACATGCCGCGAATCAGGGTCTCGGTGACCATGTGATCGGTTTCTTCGACCGTCCGGCCACCCAACTCGGCCAGCGTGCGGTGCTGCGGTTTGCTCTCAAAGGCCTTCTGCGAAAACTCGATCACCTCGCCGTCGTCGGCCGACACAAAACCGGCCGGGCCAAACAGATTGGCCTGGCGCAAGCGGCGCTCCTGCATCTCCGGGCTATCGTCTTCAAAGCCGAAATGCGTCCAGACGAAATCAAAAGCGCCATGACCGTCCGGCTGAATATGGCGCGTGGACACGCTGTTGACTTGCTGCTGAAAAATCACGCTCGGAAACAAGGTGGTCATCACGGCGGTCGGCCCGCCCCACCAGGCTTCAGGCACGATGTCCAGGAAGCTCGGGTCATGGAGCTGCATGTCTGATTTGAAGCTGCTGACCTGCGTGACTTGCGAGGCCTGGCCCGAGGCCTGGCCGGCGCTGCCTCGGGTAGACACCATGGCCGCATGCCGGTGGTGCGCGTCCATGCGCAGTTCGGATTTGTTGTCAGCCCGCCAAAGTCCGAAAGTCACAAACCAGGTGTGCAGCAAGCCGGGGTGGTACGGGTCCTTGATGTTTTCCTGCATCAGCTTCCAGTTGCCCGGAATACGTTGGCGGTTGTAGCCCAGAATGACCAGCTTTCGCCCGTTAAAAAGCCTGTCGAAGTAGCCCAGAATGGTCGGGCCCATGAAGTCCTCGAGCGACTCGACCGCATGGTCGAAGGACGCAAACACCACGCCGCCACGCACCGCCACCTTGAGCGCCGTCAGGCCGTGGTCCTTGGGGTCAAAGTCAGCAGGCATGCCGCCGTTGACCTTGCCATCCTGACGCACACCGCGTCGAAACGGCACGCCCTGCAAATCGCCTTTGAGCGTGTAGCTCCATTGGTGGTAGGGGCAAACAAATTCTTTTTTATGTCCGTGGCGCTCCCGGCAGAACTGCATGCCCCGGTGCGCGCAGACGTTCTCCACCACATGGATCTGGCCGTCCTGCCCGCGCGTCATGATCACGGAGCGTTCGCCGACCACCGTGCGCTTGAAGTCTCCGGGCAGGGGGATTTCAGCCTCCAGGCCCACGTAGCACCAATGCGCCTGGTAAAAAAACCGCGCCAGTTCCTTCTTGTGGCGTTGCTCGTCGGTGTAAACGCCGAAAGGGATGCGGCTGGTGTCGCTCTTTTCCCAGTGGATGGCTTGGGCTGCGGGACTCAGGCTCATGCAATGTCTCCAGATAATTTTGACGGCATCATCCTTCAGCGTTTGAAATTCGTAAATCCAATCGGAGCGATATACATTATTTGATTTTCAAATCTTGCCGGCATTTCCCATGCAACTGTCCCAAATCGACCTCAACTTGTTGCTCGTCTTTCAGCACCTGCTCCGGGAAAAGCGGGTCTCTGGCGTGGCCCGCTCGCTGGGCATGAGCCAGCCAGCCGTCAGCAGCGCGCTCAAACGCTTGCGCCTGACGCTGAATGACGAGCTTTTTTTGCGGACCCAGCAAGGCATGCAAGCCACGCCATTTGCCCTGCAACTGGCCGAGCCGGTGGCGCAAGCGCTGGACGCGCTGCATCTGGCCCTGAACGTGCGCAGCAGCTTCGAGCCGGCCAGCAGCACGCGCAGCTTCAGCCTGGCCATGACCGATGTGGGCGAGATGTACTTCCTGCCGGTGCTCATGAACCTGCTGGACCAGCACGCCCCGGGGGTCACGCTGCATGTGGCCCCGGTGACGCCCGACAGCCTGAAGGACGACATGGCCTCGGGCCGCATTGATCTTGCACTGGGCCTGCTGCCGCAACTTCAGGCGGGGTTTTTCCAGCAAGCGCTGTTCAGTCAGGAGTACGTGTGCCTGATGCGCCAAGCCCATCCCCTGGCGCAGGGCGCCAGGCTTGGGCTTGCAGAATTTGCGGCTGCCGCGCATGTGCGCGTGCTGGCCGCAGGCACCGGGCATGGCCGGGTCGACGAGGCGCTGGAACGCCAGGGCCTGCAACGCCGGATTCGCCTAACCGTGCCGCACTATGTCGCCCTGGGCGATGTGCTGGGCCATTCGGACCTGATCGCCACCGTGCCCGAACGCTTCGCGCAGCGCGTGACACGCCCCTTCGGGCTGACCACCCGCGCCTTGCCGCTGGCCGTGCAAAGCAGTGCCATTCACCAGTTCTGGCACGGCCGCTCGCACCGCGACCCGGGCCATCAGTGGTTAAGGGCTTTGGTGGCGCAAGGCTTTGGCGCCGACAGCGACAGCCCGGGGCCTTGGGAGGCGCGCGGGCTTCGATAGTTGGCGCTTGCACAGACAGCGCTGACACGGTTTTGGATTGGCCAGTGTCAACTATCGACGATCGACGATCGACATCGCCGGCAGGATCGGTTCAATGCTCAGACTTGACCGGCAACACCCAAATCGCCTGCGCCACTTGCCACGCTGCGACTTGAGCGGCTGTCGGCGACCACCTGCGCGACCATGTCGGCTGTCACGGCGGACAAAGTCCAGCCCAGATGCCCGTGGCCCGTGTTGTAAAACACATTGGCCATGCTGCCCTTGCCGACGCGCGGCAGCATGTTGGGCATCATGGGGCGCAGCCCGGCCCAGGGCACCACGTGGCGGGTGTTGATGCCGGGAAAGCATTGGTTCACCCACTGGGTCAGTGGACGGATGCGGTCGGCCCGGATGTCCTTGTTGTAGCCATTGAACTCCGCCGTCCCCGCCACCCGAAAGCGGTCCAGGCCCAGGCGGCTGGTGACCAGCTTGGTTTCGTCGTCCAGCAGGCTGACGATGGGCGCGGCCGCCTGGCTTTGCGCATCCGGCAGATTGACGGTGATTGAATAGCCCTTGACCGGGTAGATGTTGACCCGGTCGCCCAGCTGCGCGGCAAAGCGGCGGCTTTCCACGCCGGCGCAGACCACCATGCCATCAAATGAAAGCATCTCTTGCTCGTCTCCGTTTTGCACGGTGACCCTGGCTTGGTCGCCGTCGCTGTGCAGCGCCACCACGTTTTGCTCATACAGGCAGTTCACGCCCATGCGCGCAATGGCTGCGGCCATGCCAAAGGTAAATTTATGGATGTCGCCGGTGGAGTCGCTCTCGGTGAAATAGCCACCGTAAAAAGTACCTGCCAGCGTGGGCTCAATCGCTTTCATCTCTGTTGGCGTTACCGCGCGGCGTGGCAAGCCACCCTCGGCCAGCAGCTTGGAGACTTCACCCGCGTGGTCAAAGCCTTTTTTGCCTCTGTAAATGTGCAGGATGCCTTCTTTTTTCAGGTCAAAGTCCACGCCCTCGGCCTGCGCCCAGGCAAACAGGTGTTCGCGTGCGGCCACGGCCAGGCGTGCCGTCTCAATGGTGTTGCGGCGGTAGTGGGGCATGTTGCTGACGAACTCGGCAAACCAGCTGAGCTTGTGCCAGCTCGGCTTCGGGTTGACCAATAGCGGCGCGTCGCTCTTGAGCATCCACTTCAAGCCCTTGAGGATCGTGGACCAGTGGTTCCAGACCTCGGCATTCGACGCTGACAGCTGACCGCCGTTGGCAAACGATGTTTCCATCGCCGCGTACCGGTTTTTCTCAAAAAGGGTGACAGCAAAGCCGCGTTTGGCCAGGGCGTAAGCGGTGGTGACGCCCGTGATGCCGCCACCCACAACTGCGATTGATTTCATGACTCAGGTCTCCAGACAAGTCAGGGACAAAAGGCACGCGCGCGCACCATGCACGGCGTGCACCCCCTCTGTTTGGAACCTGAGAGATTCGTGACCCCGCTCGTACGGTGGCGCCACTTGCTCCTGCGGTGTGCCGGGCGACTAGCTCCGGCAGCTCTTCAGAGTTCATTGCGGTGACCGGTCCTTTTGCCTGAGAGTTTCCGGGGCGGTTGCTCCTTCGGCGCTGCGCGCATCAAGCCCGCAGTCTCTCCCGATCACCAATGCTTCACTACCAATTCAGTTTCAGTTTAAATCAGGCGCCTTCTGCGTGCTGGACCAAAAAGCGCTGCGCCAGCAAGACCCAGTAGGCCGCGCCCAGCGCCATGTTGTCATCATTGAAGTCATAGCCCGGGTTGTGCACCATGCAGGCGCCAGCGCTGTCGCCATCGCCGTTGCCAATCAACAGATAGCTGCCTGGCACCCGCTCGAGCATGAAGGCAAAGTCTTCACTGCCGGTTATCGCCGGGCCTTGCAGGGTGACCTGCTCCGCGCCGACCAGCTCCAGCGCGATGTCGCGGGCAAAAGCTGTTTCGGCGGGCGTGTTGACCAGCACCGCGTAGCCGGGCCGCCAGTCAATTTGAGCCCTGACTTCAAAGCTCTCGGCCTGCGCAGTGATCAGTGCCTTGATGCGCTGCTCGAGCTTGCTGCGCACCTCGCGGTCCAGCGCTCGCACGCTGATCTCCAGCGTGGCCGATTGCGGTATCACGTTGTTGGCATTGCCGGCGTGCAGCGCGCCCACCGTGACCACCGCCATTTGCAGCGGGTCGATGTTGCGCGAAACGATGCTTTGCAGCGCCATGACGATGCTGGCGGCTGCCACGACCGGGTCGACCGCGCGGTGCGGCATGGCGCCGTGGCCGCCCATACCGGTCAGCGTGACCGTGGCGTAGTCCGACGACGCCATGGCAGCGCCTTCGCGCAGCACCAGCCGGCCTTGCGGCACGCCCGGCATGTTGTGCATGGCGAAGATCGCCTCGCAGGGGTATTTGTCGAACAAGCCGTCGTCCATCATCCGCAGCGCGCCGCCGCCGCCTTCTTCGGCCGGCTGAAAGATCAGATTCAGCGTGCCGCAGAACTCCCCATGCTCGGCCAGATGCCGGGCTGCCGCCAGCAGCATGGCGGTGTGGCCGTCGTGACCGCAGGCGTGCATCACGCCCGCGTGGCAACTGGCGTGGGCCAGGCCGGTGGTTTCGTGGATCGGCAGCGCGTCCATGTCGGCGCGAAGCCCCAGTTGGCGCTTGCCGTCGCCGCGCACCAGTTGCCCCACCACGCCGGTGCCACCCAGGCCGCGCTCGACGGCATAGCCCCAGCTTTGCAGCCTGTCCGCCACCAGGGCCGAGGTCCGGTGCTCGTTGAAGGCCAGCTCGGGGTGGCGGTGAATATCACGCCGCAGGCCGACGAATTCATCAGCCTGTGAGCGCAGCGCTTCAAGCAGCATGTTCATGACAAAGGTTTTACTGTGGCTGCAGGTTGATTGATTTGGCAATTGCGCGGTAACGCGCGGTCTCGGCTTCGAAGAACTTGGCCGACTCGGCCAGCGTCATGGCCGGCGAGGCCAGTTGTGTCTGGGCGGCCAGTTGCGAGCGCACCGAAGGGTCTTGCAGCGTTGCGCCTATGGCTTTGTGCAGCCGCTGAACGACGTTTTCAGGCGTGTTGGCCGGCACCATCAGGCCACTCCAGATCTTGTAGGAAAAATTCTTCAGCTCCTTGCCTTCGCTGGCGGTCGGCACGTTCTTGAGCAGTTCGGAGCGTTGGGCGCCGAGCTGGCCAATCACCTTGAGCCGGCCCTGGTCGGCCAGCGCGCCCATGCCGGCGCTGTACACCAGCACGGCAAAGTCAACCTGCCCGCCGCCGATGTCTTGCAGCAGGGGCGCGTTGCCCTTGTAGGGCGCATGGGTCAGCTTGATGCCTGCGAGTTGCTGGACGTTCTCTAGGATCAGGTGGTAGAGCGAACCGATGCCCACGCTGCCATACGTCAGCGGCTTGTCGCCCGATTTGCGCGCCAGCGCGATCAATTCGTCGACATTGTTGGCTGGCAAGTCCTTGCGGGCGACAAAGACCATCACCGCATCGGCCACTGGGTGAACCAGGCGGAAGTTTTCCGACTTGACCTTGACCGCCGAATTGGCCAGCGCCGCCAGGATCACCTCGTTAGGCGAGCCTTGGAACAGGTAGTAGCCGTCAGCCGGTGCGGCGAGCACTTTTTGCGCCGCCAGCGCGCCGCTGACGCCGCCGAGGTTTTCCACCACGACCGACTGGCCCAGCTCTTTGGTCAGTGGCGCCGTGAAGATGCGCGCGATCGAGTCCGAAGGGCCGCCCGCCGGGTAGGGCACCATCAAGGTCACGGGTTTGCTGGGGAAGCTCTGGGCCAGGGCTGAGCCTGCCAGCACCAGTCCGGCGATGAGGGTCAGCAAGCGGGGCATTGGTTTTTTCATGGTGTCTCCTGTTTGAATGCTTGGGGGGTTAAAAAATGCGCGTGCGAGCCTATCTTAGGAAGCCGTTACCATGATGTCCACTGCATTCTTATGCTGTAATTGATGATCTAAAAGTTATCGATTGAGCGCCATGAC
>CAJAOB010000323.1 GCA_903941205.1 uncultured Burkholderiales bacterium
AGCCCTCTCGAGCCAACATCTGCGCCATGCAGCGACCCAGACCCACGCTGGCCCCGGTGACCAAAGCGGTTTTGCCGCGAAGTTGTAAATCCATTTTGAAACTCCAAAAAAACGTGAGTGACTTGCTTGTGACGCCAGTATGCCAAAGCCGCCTTGGGCATCAGGCCAAACAGCTTCGCGTTTGAACCGGATGAAAAAATTGCGCACGGCAAGCTCTTCGAGCAGGGGTTTTCGGTGCGTGACTGCTGCCCGAAATGGCTTGGGAATTGCAGATCAAAAGCAGGTTAACGCTATTGACAAAGCTCACCCACCCCCCAACAATAAAAATGTACTTTTCGATTCTTTCAATGACCCTGGAGCATTCCATGAGATTCAGCTGGACTTCCTTTTCTCGATTTTCATTGGCCGCATTTTTAGGCCTCACATTGGCAAGTGCTGCAATGGCACAACCGAAATATTTGCTTCGTTGGGGGCACTACCTGCCGGATGGTCCCTTCCTGCAACTCGAAAAAGAATTCGCCGCCAAGATCGAAAAGCGCACGAATGGACAGGTCAAGATCGACATCACTTTTGCAGGCGGCTTGGGCAAAGACACCGAGCTGCTGATGCTCACGGCTCGCGGCGCCATCGACATGACCGCTACAGCCCCTGGCTACAACCCCGATCAGCTGCGTTACTGGCGCGCCTTCCAGACGCCCATGCTGTTCGCATCGACCAAACAGGTGATCGACCTGCTGGAAACTGTGGTCGCAGAAATGCCCATCTACCAGCAAGAGATGGATCGCATCGGTGTCGTGTGGCTGTTCCAGCAACCCTTGGGCGAGTACTACATGAGCGGTGCCAACAAAGATTGCGCCAGCATTGCCACCCTGCGAGGGAAAAAAGCCCGCAGTTTTGGCGCCGACATTCCAAAGGCCTTCACTGCCATCGGCGCTGTGCCCGTCACCGTTCCACCCGTGGGTGTGTATGAAGCGCTCAAGAGCGGCAACCTTGATTACTCCTTCATCAATCCGGGCAACATCATGTCGCTCAAACTCAATGAGGTGGCCAAGACACACTGCGGGCCGGTCATGGCTATTTCCGGCCACAACATCACCATCAGCAAGCGCACCTGGGCGCGCCTTCCACCAGACATCCAGAAAATCTTCCAGGAAGAAGCCCGCGCCACCCAGCGCGAGTACATGAACTGGATTCTGGATTTTGAAGCGAAGTCCTTGGTCAACATCAAGGCACAAGGCGGAACCGTGGTTCCCCTGTCTGCTGAGGAGTTGAAGAAGTGGCGCGCCACTGCGCCTGACTTTTTAGCTGACTGGGAAAAGGCCACTGCGGCTGCCACTGGCGACGCAGAGACGCCGAAAAAAGTGGCTGCTCGCTGGCGTCAAATTCTGGGTCTTTGATCCTCTGACGGCGCTGCTGCGCGTCGGGGTGTCACTCACTCTCGGCCGCGGCTGACCTGCCTACTTTGAAGCCCGTTGCGGCATCGCCCCGCGGGGCATTCGCTCGGCAGCCAATGCGCTGCCCGCGATGTCGCGCTGCATTCTTTCCCACAGAGGACACACGACATGAAACAAATCAGCCTTTGGGTGCAAAAGCTTGCGTTGATCTTGCTACTGCTGGGCGCTCTGGGCATGATCGTTTCCATGTTTCTGGGCTTTGCCGATGTGGTGGGCACCAAGTTTTTTGACTGGCCC
>CAJAOB010000324.1 GCA_903941205.1 uncultured Burkholderiales bacterium
ACCCATTTTTCGTCCGGCCGCTTGAGCAGGCCCCAGAGCTCACTCGAGGCGTTGTCTTCGGCAAAGCGCACCAATTCGCTCCAGTCGAGGCGTGATGGAGCATCCCGGGACGGCTCGCGCAACTCAACCCGCACGCTGATATGGGAGCGCTGGTTGTGCGCGCCATCGTCAGACACTTCCTTGGAACAAGGGCACAGGGACTTGACGGGCACCACGGCCTGCATGGTCAGCCGGGTGACACCCGCCTGGCGCTCCGCGATCCAGCTGCCGTCGTACTCCATCAGGCTTTTCAGGCCCGAGACGGGCGCAGCCTTGCGCACAAAAAACGGAAAACTCACTTCGATACGGCCCGCGTCAGATTCCAACAAAGCCAGCATCGCGGTGATTTCTTCGCCCAGCGTGTCAGCCGTTAGCGCCACACCTCGCACGTCCAGCGCTTCCAGCCAGGCAATCAGGCGCGACATGTGCGCACCTTTTTGATCTGCGGCCAGGGCCACGTCGAGCGTCCAGGTACCCACCGTCGGCTGAACCTTGCCGCCGACCACCACGCTCAGCGGATAACGCAGGGACTTGATGCCCACGCGCTGGATCGGTATGTCGCGCAGATCGCCGCGCCCCTGCACGTCAGGAATGGCATTCGGCGGCAAAGTTAATTGAGCCCCCACGGGGCTGTTCATGTCTGGTTTCATGCTTGAAGCGATACCGCTCAGGCCACCGACTTGAGAGCGACTTTGGCCGCGCGGATTTGCAGCAGGTCAGCGAAGCGGGCGCTGATGGCGGCCTCGATGCCAGCCGCATCAAGCCCCTGCATGGCCAGCAAGACGGCGGGGTCGCCGTGCTCGGTGAATTCGTCTTTCAAGCCGAGCTGCAACAGCGGCTTGATCAGGCCAGCTTGCTGCAAGGCTTCGCCAACGGCACTCCCGGCGCCGCCCATCACGCAGCCTTCTTCGACGGTCACCAAGGCATCATGGGCAGCTGCGACCTCAAGCAGCAAAGCCACGTCAAGCGGCTTGGCCCAGCGCATGTTGACCACGGTGGCGCCCAGCTTTTCAGCCGCTTCCAAAGCCGGATGCAGCAAGGTCCCAAAAGCCAGAATGGCAATGCCGGCACCCTGGCGGCGCACTTCACCGCGTCCGAAGGGCAGCGCATCCAGACCCGCTTCGGTCGCGACACCGGCGCCAGCGCCGCGCGGGTAACGCACCGCCACCGGGTGGTTCTGCTCGAAAGCGGTGCTCAGCAGCTTGCGGCACTCGCTTTCATCGGACGGGCAGGCAATGCTCATGTTCGGGATGCAGCGCAGGTAGGCGATGTCATAGGCGCCGGCGTGCGTGGCGCCGTCGGCACCCACCAAGCCTGCGCGGTCCAGCGCAAAAACCACGGGCAGATTTTGCAGGGCAACGTCGTGAATCAACTGGTCGTAGCCGCGTTGCAAGAAGGTCGAGTAGATCGCCACCACGGGCTTGAGGCCTTCGCAGGCCATACCAGCGGCATAGGTCACGGCGTGCTGCTCGGCAATGCCGACGTCGTAGTAGCGGTCTGGGAAGCGCTGGTGAAACTCCACCATGCCCGAGCCTTCGCGCATGGCCGGCGTGATGCCGACCAGGCGCTTGTCCTGCACGGCCATGTCGCACAGCCAGCGACCAAACACTTGCGTGAAGGTCTGCTTGGCCGGCGTGCCGGCTTTTTGCAAACCCAGCGCCGGATCAAATTTGCCCGGGCCGTGGTAGGCCACCGGATCCACCTCGGCCAACTTGTAGCCCTGACCTTTCTTGGTGACCACATGCAGGAATTGCGGGCCCTTGAGTTGGCGGATGTTTTCCAGCGTGGGGATCAGGGACTCGAGATCATGACCGTCAATCGGGCCGATGTAGTTGAAGCCGAAGTTCTCGAACAAGGTGGCCGGCACGACCAAGCCTTTGGCATGCGACTCCAGCCGCTTGGCCAGCTCGAACAGCGGCGGCGCGGCCTTGAGAACCTGTTTGCCGACGTTCTTGGCGGCGGCATAAAACTGCCCGCTCATGAGCTGCGCCAGGTAGCGGTTGAGCGCGCCCACCGGCGGGCTGATGCTCATGTCGTTGTCGTTCAGGATGACCAGCAAATTGCAGTCGCAGACGCCCGCATTGTTCAGCGCCTCAAACGCCATGCCGGCGCTCATGGCGCCGTCGCCAATGATCGCCACCGCATGACGGTCTTCGCCTTTTTGCCTGGCCGCCATGGCCATGCCCAGCGCGGCTGAAATGGAGGTCGAGGAATGCGCCGTGCCGAAGGTGTCGTACTCGCTTTCACTGCGCCGCGGAAAGCCCGACAAACCGCCCAGCTGCCGCAGGCTGCCCATGCGGTCGCGCCGGCCGGTGAGAATTTTGTGCGGGTAAGTCTGATGCCCGACGTCCCAGACAAGCCGGTCCTCGGGGGTATTGAAAACGTAATGCAAGGCCACTGTCAGTTCGACAGTGCCGAGGTTGGAGCTCAGGTGTCCGCCG
>CAJAOB010000325.1 GCA_903941205.1 uncultured Burkholderiales bacterium
CGGGCGGCGGCGGCGTTGCGTTCGCGTATTGCCTCCACAATCGCCTTGTGTTCGTTGATGGCCGATTGCCACGACTTCATGGTCTCAAAATAATTGCCCAGGCGTTCAAACAGCGGGCCACGCCTCGAGTCCCAAAAGCCCTCCACGGTCTCTATCAGCACGGTGTTGCCGCAGGCCTGCACGATGGCACTGTGAAAGGCGCGGTCACCGTTCAGCGGCATGACACCGCGTTCAGCGTCTTCCTGCATCGATTCGATGGCCTGGTCCATGGCGACGATGTCGCGGCGCTTGGCCTGGCCGGCCACCATCGAGGCGATCTCGCCCTCCACCACCCGGCGCGCGCGTATCAGCTCAAGCGGGCCCCATTCGGTGGTGGGCGCGGCCATGCTCTTGCCGGGGGCAGGGCGGTCGAGCACATAAATGCCCGAGCCGGTGCGTATCTCCACCCAGCCTTCGACTTCCAGCGCGATCAGTGCCTCACGCACCGAGGGCCGGCTCACGCCCAGCTCTTTGGCGATGTCACGCTCGGCCGGCAGCCTGGCACCGGCCTTGAACTCACCGCGGGTGATGAGCGCGCGCAGCTGTTCCGCGATCTGGCGGTACAGGCGTTGCGGTGTGACAGCTTGCAGGGGCATGCGACGGGGTGCAGGGTTAACGTGGATTGGACAGGTGGTAAGACCAATTTATGATTGCACTTCCTTGTGTGAGAAGCATCAGGTTGAACCCTAATGCCTCTTGGTTGATGCTTGTATTGATCGCACTTGAAAGGAGATGCTTAAATGAACAACATTCTTGGTTCGCTATCTTTGGGTCGAGCCTTCATCGCTGTTTTTATCCTCATGCTTGCTTCAGGCGCGATAGCGCAGACCTGGCCAAGCAAACCAGTCAGGGTCATTGTTCCCTTCCCCCCCGGCGGCGCCTCTGATGCCTTAGCCCGAACGGTGGCCCAGAAAATGGGTGAGCAGTTGGGCCAGACATTTGTCATCGAGAACAAGCCCGGCGCTGCCAGCACCATCGGGATTGCCGAGGCGGCCAAGACACCGGCCGACGGTTACACGCTGCTGCTGGCCGCAGCACCCTACGTGATTACCCAGTATGTCTACCCCAAACTGAGCTACGACGTGCGCAAGGATTTTGTTCCGCTGGGCCTGTTGCAGACCACGCCTACTCTGCTCGTCGTCAATCCGGCATTGGGTGTCAATACGCTGGCTGACTTTCTCAAACTGTCCAAATCCAAACCCGGCCAGATTTCTTACGCAACGCCGGGCGGTGGCAGTCTGCCGCACCTGATCGGCGAGTTGTTCA
The DNA here is from genome assembly GCA_903941205.1 of uncultured Burkholderiales bacterium. Taxonomy (GTDB): domain Bacteria; phylum Pseudomonadota; class Gammaproteobacteria; order Burkholderiales; family Burkholderiaceae_C; genus Polaromonas. The sequence continues at coordinate 1,306 of CAJAOB010000325.1, forward strand.
AGCAGCAGGCCGGCATCGATCTGCTGCATGTGCCCTACAAGGGTGGCGGACCGGCACTCGCTGACCTGCTGGCCGGTCATGTCAACAGTTCATTCCTTTCGCCGATTGAGGTCAATGCACAGATCAAGAGTGGCAAATTGATCGCCATCGGAGCCAGTTCACTCAAGCGCACGCCTGGCCTGGCTTCGATACCGACCTTCGCCGAGGCTGGCGTGGCCGATTTTGAGGCGCTGGCCTGGTTCGGTTTTGTTGCCCGGCAAGGCACGCCGCCCGATATCCTGAACAAGTTGTCGGAACATTTGCAGCGCGCCCTCAAAAGTCCGGACATCCGCGACAAAATCGCTCAAAGCGGTGATGTGCCCGCCGGCAACATGCAGGAGTTTGCCGAGCTCTTGGGCCGCGAGCATCTACGTTGGGAGCGTACCGTCAAAGTCGCCAATATCAAGCCGGAGTAGTGACGCATGCCTGCTACGCGCCCAAACATCCTTTGGTATTGTGCTGACCAGCAACGCTGGGACACCATCCACGCGCTGGGCAATGCCCACATCCGCACGGACGCGCTCGATGCCCTGGCGGCATGCGGTGTTGCCTTCAACCGGGCCTACACCCAAAGTCCGATTTGCACGCCCGCTCGTGCCAGCTTTCTGACGGGTCGTTATCCGGCTTCCCACCATGTCTACCGTAACGGCAACGCCTACTTTCCGGCGCACGAAAAACTGGTGACCAAGCGGCTGGCCGAAGCTGGCTACGACTGCGCGCTGGTGGGCAAACTCCACCTGGCGGCCGCCAAGCACTACGAAGTCCGCACCGATGATGGCTACCGGGTTTTCCACTGGAGTCACCACCCGACACCCGACCAGGCTTTCGGCCATGACTACGAGAACTGGCTTAAACACGAAAAGAAGGTCGATCCGGTCGAGCTCTACGCGAATGTCAACTATTTTTGTGGGCCGGGCGTGGCCAGCGAGTATCACCAGACCACCTGGTGCTCGGAGATGGCGATGCGCTTCATCACTGAGCGCCGTGACCGGCCCTGGATGATCAGCGTCAATCCCTTCGATCCGCACGGGCCCTTTGATGCGCCGCCCGAATACCTGAAGCGTTACCGGGCAGCTGACATGCCGCTGCCCCGGTTTCGGGATTCCGACATCGAACGCCAGCGCGCGTTTGCAGTCATCGATCAGCAAACCAAACATGCCGAAGACCCGCGCGTTCGCAAGACCATTGTGCCGGTATCAGCCGACGGACATGATGCTATTGCATCGGCCCACAATGACTACGACGCGCTGGAGGTCAAGGCCAACTACTACGCCATGATCGAACAGATCGACGATCAGTTCGGCCGCATCATGCAAACCCTGCGCGACTCCCGGCAACTAGAGAACACCATCGTGGTTTACATGAGTGACCACGGCGAAATGCTGGGTGACCATGGTTTGATACTCAAAGGATGCCGGTTTTTTGATGGTCTGGTCAGGGTGCCGCTCATCATGTCCTGGCCGGGCCAGTTTGCTGGCGGTCTGCGCAGCAATGCACTGGTGGAAACCATTGACGTGGCGCCGACTCTGATGGCCGCCTGTGGACTTGAAGTGCCCGCCGCCATGCAGGGTAAATCGCTGTTGCCACTCCTGTCTGGTCAGACTGATCCGCACACACACAAATCCTCTGTCATTTGCGAATACCGCGATGCCATGGGCGGCCACCCGGATCACAGTCACGCATCAATGGTGTTCGATGGTCGCTACAAAAGTATTTTTTACCATGGCCACGACCTGGCTGAGCTGTTTGACAGCCGGGAAGACCCCGAGGAATATGACAACCTCTGGCTGCACACCGGCAACGACGCTCTGAAGTTGGTGCAAATGCGCAGCCATATGAATGCCCTGATGGCGACAGTCGATGTGGGTCCGCCGCGATTTTTGAATTACTGATTACTTTGAGGTAACCCCCGTCATGGCTGAGCCCATCACCATCGAGTCCGTTCGCCTGCGTCAGGTCAACCTGCCACCTAAGGTGGTGCGCACCGACGCCATCCAGTCTTTTGTGACGCAAGAGACCATCTTGCTCACGCTGCGCTGCAGCGACGGCGTCGAGGGCACGGGCTACGCCTACACGATTGGCACCGGCGGCTCGTCGGTGCTGGCCTTGCTGCGTGACCACCTGGCGCCGCGTCTCCTGGGCCGCAATCCGCTGCAGATCGAAGCGATCTGGAAAGACCTGTTTTTTCATACCCACGCCACCGCAGTGGGCGCCATCACCAGCCTGGCGCTGGCCTGCGTGGACACGGCGCTGTGGGACTGGCGCGCACGCCACTTCGATCTGCCACTGTGGCAACTGCTGGGCGGCGCGCAAGCCAGCGTGCCGGTCTACACCACCGAGGGCGGCTGGCTGCACCTGAGCGCTGGTGAGCTGGTCGAGCAGACGCTGGCCGCGCAGGCGCTGGGCTTCAAGGGCGCCAAGATCAAGGTTGGTCGGCCGCATGTCAGCGAAGACGTGGCGCGCCTGTCTGCAGTCCGCCAGGCTGTCGGGCCGGGCTTTGAAATCATGACTGACGCCAACCAGGGCTTTGACCGGCCGCAGGTGCTCAGGCGCGCAGCAGCCTTTGAAGGGCTGGATCTGGCCTGGCTCGAAGAACCGCTGCCGGCCGAGGACGTGTCGGGCCACCGCCAGCTGCGGGCGCAAACATCGATTCCGGTGGCCGTGGGCGAATCCATGTACCACCTGAGCCAGTTCCGTGAATACCTGGAGCAGGGCGCCTGCAGCATCGTTCAGCCTGACGTGGCGCGCATTGGCGGCATCACTCCGTGGATCAAGGTGGCGCACCTGGCCGAAGGCTTCGACGTGCCGGTGTGCCCGCATTTCCTGATGGAGCTGCATGTGAGCTTGTGCGCCGCAGTCCCCAACGCCGCATGGGTCGAATACATTCCGCAGCTTGACGACATCACCACCAGCCGTATCAAGGTCGAGGGCGGCCGGGCGCATGCGCCGAACACGCCGGGCCTGGGCATCGAGTGGGACTGGCCGGTCATTGCCAGCCGCCAGATCGCCGACATGACAATTCAACAGGGCTGAAAACTGCACTTCATCAGCACGTCAGGACCAAGGAACGAGAGCATGAGACTTCACGGAAAAACCGTTCTGGTGACCGCGGCAGGCCAGGGCATTGGCAAGGCCAGCGCGTTGGCCATGGCTGCGGAGGGTGCCACGGTGTGGGCCACCGACATCAACGCCAAGTTGCTCGAAAGCTACCAGGGCGTGCCGAATGTGACCGCGCTGCCGCTGGACGTGCTCGACAAAGCCGCGATCAATCGTCTGGTGGCCGGGCTGCCGACGCTGGACGTGCTGTTCAACTGCGCAGGCGTGGTGCATGGCGGCACGGTGCTTGAAGCCACCGATGCTGACTGGGACTTTGCCTTCAGCCTGAATGCACGCGCGCAGTTCTGGATGATCCAGGCAGTGTTGCCCGGCATGCTGGCCCGAAAGCGCGGCAGCATCATCAACATGGCCAGCGTTTGCAGCAGCATCAAGGGCTTGCCAAACCGTTTTATCTACGGCGCCAGCAAGGCGGCTGTGATCGGGCTGACCAAGAGCGTCGCCGCCGATTACGCGGGTCACGGCGTGCGCTGCAACGCCATTTGCCCGGGCACGGTGGACACGCCGTCATTGCAAGACCGGATCAACGCCAACCCCGACCCGGTGGTGGCACGCGCCGCCTTCGTGGCGCGCCAGCCACTGGGCCGGCTGGCACAAGCCCACGAAATCGCGCCGCTGATCGTTTTTTTGGCCAGCGACGAAGCCGCCTTCGTCACCGGCCAGGCCTACGCCGTCGACGGCGGCATCACGATCTGAGCCTGGCGTGTTGTGGCGAAGGAAGCACAGTCAGCGACCCTGCGATCGGAGGGCAGGAATCCCCGTCCCTCCCGTCATTCCTGCGAAGGCAGGAATCCATCCCCGTGTGCTGCTCCAGGAAGTCAGAAGCCAGAAGTCAGAAGTCATGGGTCCCCGCTTTCGCGAGGACGACGGAAAAGGATGTGCATTCCCGCTCCCTTGCCGTCATTCCTGCGGAGGCAGGAATCCATCCCCGTGTGCTGCTCCAGGAAGTCAGAAGCCAGAAGCCAGAAGTCATGGGTCCCCGCTTTCGCGAGGACGACGGAAAAGGATGTGCATTCCCGCTCCCTTGCCGTCATTCCTGCGAAGGCAGGAATCCA
>CAJAOB010000326.1 GCA_903941205.1 uncultured Burkholderiales bacterium
CGCAAAACGGTGGACAAGGGCGTGGCCCTGATCCGCGACATGTTGCCGGCGGCCAACCAGGCACAGCGCGAGCCCTGCAGCGCGGCCCACATCAGCATCGGCCTGCAGTGCGGCGGCTCGGACGGCTACAGCGGCATCAGCGCCAACCCGGCGCTCGGCGTGGCGGTGGACCTGCTGGTGGCGCACGGCGGCACCGCCATCCTCAGCGAGACGCCAGAAATTTATGGCGCTGAGCATTTGCTCACACGCCGTGCGGTGCGCCCCGAGATAGCGCACAAACTGATTGGCCGCATCAAGTGGTGGGAGCAATACACGCAGATCAACGGCGGCGAGATGAACAACAACCCCTCGCCCGGCAACAAGGCCGGCGGCCTGACCACGATTCTTGAAAAGTCCCTGGGCGCCGTGGCCAAGGGCGGCACCAGCAACCTGGAGGCCGTCTATGAATACGCTGAGCCCGTCAACGCGCACGGCTTTGTCTACATGGACACGCCCGGCTATGACCCGGTCAGCGCCACGGGCCAGGTGGCTGGTGGCGCCAACCTGATTTGTTTCACCACCGGACGCGGCTCGGCCTACGGCTGCGCGCCCTCGCCTTCGCTCAAGCTGGCGACCAACTCGGCGCTGTGGAGGCGTCAGGAGGAAGACATGGACATCAACTGCGGCGAGATCATCGACAGCGGCATGAGCGTGCAGGAAATGGGTCAGCGCATTTTTGAGATGGTGCTGGCCACCGCATCGGGCGAGCAAAGCAAGAGTGAAAAACACGGCTATGGACAAAACGAGTTCGTACCCTGGCAAGTCGGCGCGGTGATGTGATGGCCGCGATTCAGGAAAAAATCTTCCAGGCTGAGGCGCTGCGCGCGCAGTGCGCCGAAGTCCTGCGCGGCGCTGGCAGCCAAAGCGAAGAGGCAGCCAAGGTGGCGGCCAACCTGGTCATGGCCAATCTCAGCGGACACGACTCGCACGGCGTGGGCATGTTGCCGCGCTATGTCGACGCGGTGCTGGAAGGCGGCTTGACGCCGAACGCCAGCGTCAAAACCCTGTTGGACGGCGGGACGCTGCTGTCGCTGCACGGCCAGCGCGGCTACGGCCAGGTGGTCGGCGAGCAAGCCATGCAGATGGCCATGGAACGCGCGCAGGCGCACGGCAGCTGCATCATGGCCCTGGCCGAGGCGCATCACCTGGGCCGCATCGGTCACTTTGCCGAAATGGCAGTGGCCGAGGGCCTGGTGGCGCTGCACTTTGTCAACGTCAAGGCGCGGCCCGTGGTGGCGCCCTGGGGCGGCGCCGACGGCCGCTACGGTACCAACCCCTGCTGCATCGGCGTGCCGATCAAGGGGCGGGAACCGTTCGTGCTGGACTTTGCCACCAGCCGGGTGGCGCAGGGCAAGATGCGCGTGGCTCACAACCTGGGCAAGACGGTCGAGCGCGGCTTCCTGATTGACGAAAAAGGCCTTCCCAGCACCGACCCCGGCGTGGTGGTGGTGCCGCAAAGTGGCGGTCTGTTTGGCGCACTCATGCCCTTTGGTGAACACAAGGGTTCGGGCCTGGCCATGGCCTGCGAGTTGCTGGGCGGCGCGCTGACGGGTGGCGGCACCTGGCACCAGCCCACCACCACGGCGCGCGCTGTCACCAACAGCATGCTGACCATCTTGATCAATCCAGCCAAGCTCGGCACGCAAGGCGCGCTGGAGACCGAGGCGCTGGCATTTGTCGACTGGCTGCGCGCCGCCCCCGTGGCGCCCGGCTTTGAGTCGGTGCAAATGGCTGGTGAGCCGGAGCGCGCAGCGCGCCTGCAGCGTGCCCAAGACGGCATCGCTATCGATCCGGAAACCTGGAACGAGCTGCTACAAGCCGGGCAGAAAGTGGGCGTGAGTCTGGGTGACTGAAGCCTTTCAGCGCCACAGCACCTGGCTTGCAGCAACTCAAAGAAAGTTGAGCAGCTGGCGAAGCGAACATCCACGATGCCCGCATTGATCTGACATTCTTCTGGACCGACACCATGGCAGACTCTCTGCGTAACAGCCCGCATTTTTTAGCCAAGGCCCCGCCCCTGGCACAGCAGGTGGCACTGGTCACCGGCGCCAATTCGGGCATGGGTCTGGCGACCACCCGCGCGCTCCTTGAAGCCGGCTACCGCGTGGCAGCAACCGACCTTGCGACAGCGCATGTGGCGCAAGAGCTCGGCGTCTTTGGCGAGCGACTGGCCTGTTTCACCATGGACGTCAGCGATCACGCCCGGGTTGACGCGGCCTGCTCGCAAGTTGAGGCGCACTTTGGCCGCGTCGATGTGTGCGTGAACAACGCCGGCTTTTTGCAATACGCCAATTGCGAGCAAACCACGCCCGAGCTCTGGCACAAAACCCTGCGCGTAAACCTTGACGGCGTGTTTTACGTGAGCCAGCGACTGGCCCCGGGCATGAAGGCGCGCGGCTTTGGCCGCATCGTCAATGTCTCGTCCTTCGGCGCCAAGACCGGTGGCCTGTCACCGCTGCCCGCTTACGCAGCCAGCAAGGGCGGCGTGACCTCGCTGACTTTCAGCTTTGCCCGGGAATACGCGGCCTTCGGCGTGACCTGCAATGCGATTGCGCCCACCTTCGTCAAGACGCAGATGCTGACCGACCAGGTCAGCGCCGAGCGCCAGGCCGAGCTGCGCGAAAAAATTCCGGTGGGCCGGTTTTGCGAGCTGGAAGAGTTCGCCCACACCGTGCTGTTTCTGGCGCACCCGATGAGCGGATTCATCACGGGCGAAGTCCTGGATCTCAATGGAGGCTTGCAGTTTGACTGATACTTTTTTGTCGCCGGCTGATTTGCCGCGCCTGGCCAGCCAGGGGCTGCGCGTGCCGGCCTACCCGCGTTCGACGCTGCAGCCCGGCGTGGTCCATCTGGGCCTCGGGGCTTTTCACCGGGCCCATCAGGCCATGGTGTTTGACGCCATGCTGGCCGGCGGCGACACGCGCTGGGGCATCTTCGGCGTGGCCATGCGCAACCCGGCGCTCGCCGACGCACTGGCTGCCCAGTTGGGCCTTTATGCGCTGCAAGTTGCCAGCCGCAATGGGGTGGTCTGGCAAGTGGCCGGCGCGCTGCTGCAAACGGCCGTGGCGGCACGCGAGCCAGAAAAAGTCATCAGCGCCATCGCCGCCCCCGCTACGCGCTGGGTCACGCTCACCGTGACCGAAAAAGGCTATGTGCCTGCGCTTGCTGACCTGCTGGTGCAGGGGCTGGCCCGGCGCCACGCGGCCGGGCTGGCGGGCCTGACCGTGGCGTCTTGCGACAACCTCACGGGCAATGGACGGGTGCTGGAGGCGCTGTGCCTGGAGGCTGCCCGCCGGGTTTCTGCAGGACTGGCGGCCTGGGTTCAGGCGCACTGCAAATTTCCCAACAGCATGGTCGACCGCATCGTGCCGGCCGCATCGCCAGCGCGCCTGGCTGATGCCCGGCAGACGCTGGGAGTGCCTGATGCGGGTGCGCTCGGCACCGAGGGTTTCACGGAATGGGTGCTAGAGCGGCGCTTTGCCGATGCCAGCGACGAAGCGGCACTGGCCAGCGCCGGCGTGACCGTGGTTGACGACGTGCGACCCTTTGAAGACGCAAAACTGCGCATGCTCAACGGCAGCCATTCGGCCATGGCCTACATCGGCGCGGTGGCCGGGCTGCCGACGATAGCGCAATGCATAGCCCAGCCGGCGCTGCATGCGCTGGTGCACGGACTGATGACGTACGAGATCGCACCGCACCTCGAGCGCCAGGACTGGCCGGCCTACCGGGACGCACTGCTGGCCCGTTTTGCCAACCCGGAACTCAAACACAGCGTGCACCAGATCGCCAACGACGGCTCCAAGAAAATCCTGCAACGCTGGACGCCGCCCGTGCACGATCTGCTGCAACACGGTCAGCGCTTCGAACGCCTGGCCTTTGCCGCAGCCGCCTGGATGCGCTACTGCCTGGCCCGGGATGAGCAAGGCCAGACCTACGTCATCAATGACCCTCTGGCCGAGCAACTTCTGGCACTGGCCAGCACGCACGCGGCGGATGCAGCGGCCACCGTGCAGGCGCTGGGCACGCTCGAGAGCGTCTGGGGCGAGGAGCTGCCACGCAGCGCGCCCTGGCTGGCCAGCGTCACCAGGCAACTCGAACGCATCCACAGCCACGGCATGCTCAAGGCGGCCGCGCTGCTGGCCTAGCCTTGTTCGACAGAGCTTATTCGACCGAGATTACCGACCATGAAAATCACCAGCGCCAGAGTCATCGTCTGCAGCCCCGGCCGCAACTTCGTCACCCTCAAGATTGAAACCGACGAGGGTCTCACGGGCATCGGCGACGCCACCCTGAACGGCCGCGAGCTGTCGGTGGCGAGCTACCTCACCGACCACGTCATCCCCTGCCTGATCGGGCGCGACGCACACCAGATCGAAGACATCTGGCAATACCTTTACAAGGGCGCCTACTGGCGGCGCGGGCCGGTCACCATGAGTGCGATTGCGGCCGTCGACACGGCGCTGTGGGATATCAAGGCCAAGGCCGCCAACATGCCGCTGTACCAGCTGCTGGGCGGGCGCAGCCGCAGCGGCGTCATGGTCTACGGCCACGCCAACGGCAACGACATCGCCCACACAGTTGATGAAGTGCTGCGGCACAAGGAAATGGGTTTTCTCGCGATTCGCGCGCAAAGCGGCGTGCCAGGCCTCGACAAGGTCTATGGTGTTCCCAAAGGCACGCGCTTTTATGAGCCCGCCGACGCCGACCTGCCCAGCGAACACGACTGGAGCAGTGAAAAGTACCTGCTGCACACGCCCAAACTGTTTGACGCGGTGCGCCAGGCGGTCGGCCCCGACACGCACCTGCTGCACGACGTGCACCACCGCCTCACGCCCATCGAAGCGGCCCGCCTGGGCAAGTCACTCGAGCCTTATCACCTGTTCTGGATCGAGGACGCCACCCCGGCCGAAAACCAGGAAGCTTTTCGGCTGATCCGCCAGCACACCACCACACCGCTGGCCGTGGGCGAGATCTTCAACAGCTTGTGGGATTGCAAAGACCTGATCCAGAACCAGCTGATCGACTACATCCGCGCCACGGTGGTCCATGCCGGCGGCATCACCCACCTCCGGCGGATTGCAGACTTCGCCGCCATGCACCAGGTGCGCACCGGCTGCCACGGCGCCACCGATTTATCCCCGGTTTGCATGGGTGCAGCCCTGCACTTTGACACCTGGGTGCCCAACTTCGGCGTGCAGGAATACATGCCGCACACCGAGCTGACCAACGAGGTCTTTCCGCACGCCTACCACTTCGAGAGGGGCCTGATGCACTGCGGTGAAACCGTCGGCCACGGCGTGGAAATCAATGAAAGCCTGGCCGCCAAATACCCCTACAAACGCGCCTATCTGCCAGTCAACCGACTGGCGGTCGATGGGACGCTGTGTAACTGGTAGCGGGGATGGATTACTGCCCCCGATCAGGTCGAGGGCAGGCTCTGCGCAGGAATGACGGAGGGGGCAGAAATGACGAAGGGGACAGGAACGACGCAGTTAACACGTCATCCTCGCGCACGCGGGGATCGAGGAAGATAGCTCGACGGCATCAGCACACTTACTCTGTCATCCTCGCGCACGCGGGGATCTACTTGCTGATCTACAAGAAATCCGCCCGCAGCGCCCCGTCATCCTCGCGCACGCGGGGATCTATCTTCGTCCCCTGCCGAATCGAAACAGGGGGCGGTCGGGGGTCCATCCCCCGATGCCTCACTGAAACGCCACCTCGGAAAAACTGCGCAGCTTGCGGCTGTGCAGCTGGCTGCTGCCCTGTCCGCGAAGGAGTTCGAGTGCGCGGATGCCGATGCGCAGGTGCTGGTCGACGCGTTCGCGGTAGAAATGGTCGGCCATGCCGGGCAGCTTGATCTCGCCGTGCAGCGGCTTGTCGCTCACGCACAGCAAGGTGCCATAGGGCACGCGAAAGCGAAAGCCGTTGGCAGCAATCGTGGCGCTTTCCATGTCCAGCGCGACCGCCCGGCTCTGGCTGAAGCGCCGTTGCGGCTGGTTGCCGGGCAGCAATTCCCAGTTGCGGTTGTCGGTGGAGGCCACGGTGCCGGTGCGCATGATGCGCTTGAGCTCGGGCCCTTGCAAATGCGTCACGTCCTCGACCGCCTGCTGCAAGGCCATCTGGATTTCGGCCAGCGCCGGAATCGGCACCCACAGCGGCAGCTCTTCATCGAGCACATGGTCTTCGCGCACATAGCCGTGGGCCAGCACGTAGTCGCCAAGCTGCTGGCTGCTGCGCAGCCCAGCGCAGTGGCCTAGCATCAGCCAGGCGTGCGGACGCAGCACCGCGACATGGTCGGTGATGTTTTTCGCATTGGCCGGCCCAACGCCAATATTGACCATGCTGATGCCCGAGCGGTCGGCGCGCAGCAGGTGGTAACCCGGCATTTGCGGCAGGCGCGGCGGCGCCACGCCCAGCGCGTCGGCGGGCGCGGCAGGCAGGCCGATGCGCCGCGTCACCACGTTGCCGGGCTCGACGAAAGCGACATAGGGACTGCCTTCGCGGCTCATCTCTTCATGGCCCAGACGCACGAACTCGTCGATGTAGAACTGGTAATTGGTGAACAGCACAAAGTTCTGGAACCAGTCGGGCGAGGTGCCGGTGTAGTGGCGCAGGCGCTGCAGCGAATAGTCAACGCGTGCGGCCGTGAACAGCGCCAGCGGCTGCGGCTCGCCGGGGCGCGCTTCGTAGGTGCCGTTGGCGATGCCGTCGTCCATGGCGGCCAGGTCGGGCAGGTCAAAGGCGTCACGCATCAGCATGCGGCGCTCGGGGCTCAGGCTGCCTTCGATGTGGTCGCGCTCGGCGAAGGAAAAATGCACGGGAATCGGCTGCGTGCTGGTGCCGATTTCCAGCTCGACCGAATGGTTTTGCAGCAGCAGCCTGAATTGCTCCAGGTAATAGTTGCCAAACAGCTCGGGCCGCGTCAGCGTGGTGTCGAAGGTGCCGGGGCCGGCCACAAAGCCGTAGCTGAGCTGCGAGATATCGGGCGTTTCCAAAATCGCCCGGGCCACGGTTTGGGTGTGAATCCGCACAAAGGGGTAGCAGGCACGCACACGGCCGGGCAGTGTTTCGCCCGCCACATAGCGGCGCATGCAGTCGCGCAGGTGCGCAATCTGCTGGTCGTAAATTTTTTGTACCTGGGCCACTGCCGCGACCGGGTCGGTGTAGCGGCTCGGGGCGATGAAAGCGGGCAAATAGGGCATGGGTTTCATGGGCTTGATCCTTCGGGCCTTGGGTCTGCGAGTCCTGGCTTCCTGGCTTCCTGGCTTCCTGACGCTTGTCCGCCAGTCTCGCGCTAGGACTTGACCGGCTCGCGCATGGTGACGAACTCTTCGGCCGCCGTCGGATGAATGCCGATGGTGCTGTCAAACACGGCCTTGGTCGCGCCAGCCTTCATGGCCACGGCAAAACCTTGCACGATCTCGCCGGCCTCGGCGCCCACCATGTGCAGGCCGACCACGCGGTCGGAAGCGTCGTCGACCAGCAGCTTCATGAAGGTGCGCTCGCTGCTGCCGCTGAGCGTGTGCTTGAGCGCCTTGAACTCGCTTTTGTAAACGCGCACCGCGCCAAAACGCTCGCGCGCCTCGGCCTCGGTAAAGCCGACCGTGCCGATGTTCGGGTGCGTGAACACCGCCGTCGGGATGAAGTCGTAACTCATGCTGCGCGGCGCCTTGCCGGGCGCCGCGCCCAGCAGATGGTCCACCACCACCATGGCCTCCCCCAGCGCCACTGGCGTGAGCTGGATGCGCGCCGTGACGTCGCCCACCGCGTAAATGTGCGGCACCGAGGTCTGGTAATGGTCGTTGACCTGGATGGCGCCGTCCGGCTTTTGCGCCACGCCCAGCGCCTCAAGCCCCAGACCCTGCACCAGCGGCACGCGACCCGTCGCGTAGAGCACGGCATCGACTTCGGCGCTGCCGCCATCGGCCAGGCGCACTTGCAAGCCGCTGGCGGTTTTTTCGATGCTGGCCACGTCCGCATTCAGCCGCAAATCGACCCCGGCCTTGCGCATCTCGCCGGCCACGAAGGCGCGAATCTCATCGTCAAAGCCGCGCAGCACTTGCGCGCCACGGTACAACTGCGTGACTTGCGCGCCCAGCCCCTTGAAGATGGAGGCGAATTCGCAGGCGATATAGCCACCGCCCACCACCAGCAGGCGTTTCGGGAAAGGCTCGAGGTCGAAGATACCGTTGGAGGTGATGACGTGTTCGCGCCCGGCCATCTCGGGCACATGCGGCTTGCCGCCCGTGGCGATCAGCAAGTTGTTGGCAGAAAAACGCTGCTCGCCGACGGCCACTGTGTGCGCATCCAGCAGCGTGGCCCAACCTTCGATCACGGTGACGCCCGCGCCTTTGAGCAATTGCAGGTAAATGCCGTTCAAGCGGGTGATCTCGCGGGCCCGGTTGACCTTGAGCGCCGCCCAGTCCAGCGTGGGCGCCGGACCGACCCAGCCAAAGCCGTGCGACTCTTCAAAAGACTTGGCGAAATGCGCCGCGTAGCTGTAAAGTTTTTTAGGAATACAGCCCACGTTGACACAGGTACCACCCATGGCCTGGGCTTCGATCAACGCCACCCGCGCACCACGCTGCGCCGCCATGCGCGCCGCCCGCACGCCACCGCTGCCGCCACCGATCACCAGCAAGTCAAAGTCAAAAACTGTCATAAAAACCTTTGTTTGGAAAGCCTTGGGGCAAACCTTAACACTGGCGGGTGACGAGGGGACGAGGTCATGAGTTCCCGCATTCGAGAGCATGACCGGGCAAGAGTCGGCATTCCCGCCTCATGCCCGTCATTCCTGCGGAGGCAGGAATCCATCCCCGACCCCGATAATCCCCGCATGACTGTTTCCCCCGCTTCCCTCGATTTCGCCCGTTTGCCCCTGACGCCAGCCGCTCTGGCCAATCTTCAACTGCTCGGTTACACGCAAATGACGCCGATCCAGGCGGCCAGTTTGCCGATTGCGCTGCTGGGCAAAGACCTGATTGCGCAGGCCAAGACCGGCAGCGGCAAGACGGCTGCTTTTGCATTGGCGCTGCTGGCGAACCTCAATGCGCGGCGCTTTGCGGTGCAGGCGATGGTGCTGTGCCCGACGCGCGAGCTGGCCGATCAGGTCACGCAGGAGATTCGCCGGCTGGCGCGGGCCGAGGAAAACATCAAGGTGGTCACGCTGTGCGGCGGTGTCGCCCTGCGCGGGCAAAACGCCAGCCTGGCGCATGGCGCGCACATCGTGGTCGGCACGCCCGGGCGCATCATGGACCATCTGGAGCGCGGGCATCTGAATCTTGAAGCGCTCAACACCCTGGTGCTGGACGAGGCCGACCGCATGCTCGACATGGGCTTTTTTGACGATATTGCGAAGGTGGCGCGGCAATGCCCGGCTGAGCGGCAAACCCTGCTTTTTTCAGCGACTTACCCGGAAGGGATTGCCAAGCTCAGCCAGCAGTTCATGCGCCAGCCGCAGACGGTCAAGGTCGAGGCGCAGCACCAGGCCAGCAAGATCCGCCAGCGCTGGTACCAGGTCCGGGACAGCGAGCGCCTGGGCGTGGTCTCCAAGGTGCTGAACCATTACCGCCCGGCCAGCACGCTGGCGTTTTGCAATACCAAGGTGCAGTGCCGCGAGCTGGTACAGGCCTTGCGCGCGCAGGGTTTCAGTGCCTTGGCCCTGTACGGCGAGCTGGAGCAGCGCGAGCGCGACCAGGTGCTGGTGCAGTTTTCCAACCGCAGCTGCTCGGTGCTGGTGGCCACCGACGTGGCCGCTCGCGGGCTGGATATTTCGCAGCTGGAGATGGTCATCAATGTGGACGTGACGCCCGATAGCGAAGTGCATATTCACCGCATCGGCCGCACTGGCCGCGCCGACGAAGAGGGCTGGGCGATCAGCCTGGCCTCGATGAACGAGATGGGTTCGGTCGGCCGCATTGAGCAGCTGCAAAACGCCGAATCCGAGTGGCACAAGGTGGAAGACCTGACGCCGGCCAGCCAGGAGCCGCTGGTGCCGCCCATGGTGACGCTGCAAATCGTCGGCGGCCGCAAGGAAAAAATCCGCGCCGGCGACGTGCTGGGCGCGCTGACGGGCGAGGCCGGCTTCACACGCGAGCAGGTCGGCAAGATCAATGTCAACGAGTTTTCAACCTATGTCGCGCTGGACCGCCGCATCGCCCAGGACGCGCTCGAAAAACTGAGCGCCGGCAAGGTCAAGGGCAAGAGCGTGCGGGTGCGTTTGCTTGATGACGAGTCCTGAACCCGGCAAAGCCGCAGCGCTGGTGATTGGCGCCGGTGGCGGGCTCGGTGCTGCGCTGGTGGAGGCGCTGGCAGCGCCCGGACCGCACGCCATGGACAGCGTGCTGGCGCTGGGCCGCGCCACGCAGCCCGCCATCGATTACGAAGACGAGGCCAGCCTTGCCAATGCCGCGGCCTGGGTGGCAGCGCAGTGCGCAGCCCAAGGCGCCCAGCTGCGGCTGCTGATCGTGGCCAGCGGCTTTTTGCACGGCAGCCAGGGCCAGCCTGAACGCAGCCTGAGCCATCTCGATGCCGACTATTTGAGCCACGTTTTTCGCATCAACGCCATCGGTCCGGCGCTGGTGATGAAGCATTTCCTGCCGCTGCTGCCGCGGCAAGGCCGCTGCGTCGCGGGCTTCGTGTCGGCCAAGGTCGGCAGCATCGGCGACAACGCGCTGGGCGGCTGGTACGGTTACCGGGCTTCCAAGGCGGCGCTCAATCAGTTCGTCAAGACGGCGTCGATCGAATTGAAGCGGCGCAACCCAGAGGCACTGTGCGTGGCACTGCACCCGGGCACGGTCGACACGGCCTTGTCCCAGCCCTTTGCCAAGACCGGGCTGAAGGTGCGACCTGCCCGGGAAGCTGCCACCGATCTGCTGGGCGTGCTGGCGGCCCTGACGCCAACGCACAGCGGCGCGCTGGTGGACTACCAGGGTCAGACGCTTCCCTGGTAGGTGACGCGGCTTCAAAAAAAGCTTGGCCGCTGTCACGGCACGGACATCACGAGGCGGAAAAATGGCGACCTGCTTCACAAAGGGCCTCTGGAATGAACCTTACCGCCAACACGCTGCGCAATTGCTTTTTTTCAATTAGCTTGTTGTGGGGTGCAGCCTGTGGCGTTGCCGCCCAGCCCTTCAGTTTTGTCGCCTTGGGTGACCTGCCGTATGGTCAAGCCGCACAAGACCACTTGCCTTACAAGTCGTTGATCGCCGCCATCAACCGGGATCGCCCGGCGTTTTCGATTCACATCGGCGACTTCAAGTCTGGCTCGACGCCTTGCTCGGACGCGGAGTTCAGGGTGCAACTCGGGCTTTTTGCCTTGTTTGACAGTGCCCTGGTTTACACCCCAGGCGACAACGAATGGACCGACTGTCACCGTGCCAACAACGGCGGCCACGACCCGCTGGAGCGCCTGCAAGCCTTGCGCGCCACGTTTTACAAGCCGGGTTTTTCGCTGGGCAAACAGCCTTTGCCGGTGCTCAATCAGTCTGCTTCGACGCCGGCCTTTGGAAAATTCATCGAAAACCAGCGCTGGACGCACCAAAACGTGGTGTTTGCCACGCTGCACATCGTGGGCAGCAACAACAACTTTGAAGCGCGGGATCCGCGTGCCGGCGCCGAATTTTTTGAGCGTGAGAAAGCCAACATCGTCTGGATCCGCGAAACCTTTGCCGCCGCCCGGCAATCCCAGGCCAAGGCCCTGGTGCTGGCGATGCAGGCCGATGTGTTTGAGTCCAAGAGCCTGTGGGAAGACTTTCCTGCGCACTCGGGCTTTCGCGGCGCAGTGGGCGAGACACTGCTGCCGCTGGTCGCCGAGTCCGGCATCCCGGTCTTGCTGATTCACGGCGACAGCCACGTGTTTCGGTTTGACCAGCCTTTTGTGTTGAACAAAAAGCCTCTCCGGCAACTCACCCGGCTGGAGGTGCCTGGCGCCAGCGACGTGCGCGCGGTTCATGTGACAGTGGACACGCAGCAAGCCAATCCCTTTGCGATTCGGCTGATCGAGCCTGCCGCTGCGCGCTGAGTCGTGCATTGAACAAGTCGGCCGCCGCGGGAACAGGGGCGGGTTTATGCGACCATCGCGGCCATGCAAGATTTTTGGCCTTCCAGCGGTTTCGCCCAGCTCCAGCGCAATGCGCGCGGCTGGCTGCTGCCCACTGACGATTACCTGCGCCTTTTTTTGCAGCGCCCTGAACTGGCGCTGCTGCCCGAGTCTTGCCCCAACGAGACCCGGCTGCACGCGGCGCTGCAGGCCGAACCGGGCCGCCCGGTGAGCCTGCTGGAACTGGCGGCCATCAAGGATGCCGACGCCCGCGAAAGCTACACGCTGTTCGTGAACTTTCGCAACGAGCTGCTCGCCGCCGGCACCCTGGAGGCTTGTTACCTGGGGCTGTTCCGGCGCGGCGTGATGGGTGTACCGCCGCTGTTTCTCGACCTGCTAGCCCAGGCCATCGTGCGCAATGTGCTGAACGACTCGACCGACGCTTACGAGCTGCGGGCCGGTGAAATGCTGTTCAGGCCGCAGCGCGTGTCCGTTGAAAAGGGCCAGATCTTGGCCGGTGACCAGCGCGTGCTCGACATGCTCAAGGAGACCGGCGGCCTGGGCGACATCGGCCGTCTGCTGGCCGAAGCCAAGGCGCCAATGCGTGAAGTGCAGATGAAAATTCTGGATGACGCCAACGCCGGCGACTACTGGCGCGCCGGCGAGCGTTACAACTTTCTGCTCGACCTGACGCACGAAGTCAGCAAGGACCTCAGCCACGGTCTGGTGCTGACCATGACGCGGGCCCGCTCCGGGCTCACGGCGCTGGCCCGCGTGCTGGAAAAATGGGTGCAGCATTTGCTGGGCGTGACGGTGCGCATCCGGGCGCTGCAAAAAATCGATGACGCCGCCTGGCGCTGGCATGTCGGGCTGGACGTCCATGCCACCGCCTTGCTCAATGATTTGTACGAAGACCGCCCGGTGGAGCCAGAGCGCATGGCTCGCCTGCTGAGTCTTTTCAGGCTGGAGTTTTCCGACCCAAGGGAAATGCGTGCCGATGTGGCGGGCAAGCCGGTTTATCTCGGGCTCATGATGAGCCCGACCAGGGAACTCCGGCTGAAACCGCAAAACCTGCTCTTGAATCTGCCGCTGGCCGGCGCCTGCTGAACGCTGCTGAATGCTGCTGCCCGGTGTTCGCGGGAGGGCGTTCCGCTAAGGCCGCGCCTTGGCATAAAATCCGCCATTCAGCCATTTTTTAAACCGGAGTCTTCCATGCCTAAAAAAATCCGAGTCGAAGCCGACAGGTGCGCACCTAAACCCACTCTTGCACCCGGCATGACCCGCACGGCATCCCGCGGCCAGAAAGTCAGCCTGGAGCGTGGCACCTGGACGCGAAGCAAGAAAAACCCTGGCAAGCGCCCGCACAAAGGCGGCTAAGCTCATTTTTCCCGGTCGCCCGCTCAGCGCGAGCCCCCGGTTCCCCGCCTGAGCCCAGCGCTAAACGCGGCTAAAGCGGCCTGCTCGACAGCAAGGCCGCTTTTTTTTGGTCTGCCGGGTTTGGCAATCGCCCGTCGCCCGACACAATTAGCCATGAGCCATTCGCTTTGGCAAGGGTTAAAACCCGGCGGTCGTGCAGCGACACGTCAGAGTCGGACCTGGTGCCCGCCGATCCGGTCTTGTCCCAAAAAAAGCCAGCGACCGGGGGCTGACCTTGGGCGGCCACCCAGGGATTGTTCAGAGCGGATGCTCGGTGTAGAACTTGCCGCCGTGATAGAGCAGGGGCGAGGCACCCGCACGCTGCTCGCAGCGTTCGACTTCGCCCACAAAGATGACGTGGTCGCCCTCCTCGTAGCGACTGCGGTTAAAGCATTCAAAACTTGCGGCCGCGCCGGCCAGCAAGGGCGCACCGCAAGCGCCAAGAGTGAAGTCCACCCCTGCCAGCGGTCATCGCGCTTCCCGGCAAAGCGCTCGGCCAGACCCTTCTGGTCTGCCGCCAGGATATTGATGGCGTAATGCGAGCCGGTGCTCAGCGCGGCCATGGAAGCAGCCGAGCGGCCCAGGCTCCACAGGACCAGCGGCGGCTCCAGCGAGACCGAGTTGAACGAACTCGCCGTCAGGCCCAGCAGTTCCCCGCTGGCGCTGCGGGCGGTCACGATGGTCACGCCGGTGGCAAACATGCCCAGCGCCGTGCGGAACTCTTGCCGGGAAAAAGCCGGACTGTTGGCTTGGAGGGTATTGGCTGGTGCAGTTTCGTGGGTCATGGCATGGCTCAGGGCTTGGGCCTTTGGCCAGCAAAACACTTGCGGACCTTGTTCCCAACCCATTGTCAGCGATAGGCCGCCTGTTTTCCAAGCCCGGCCTCAGGGCGGTCCTGCCCGTCGCGGCTTGCCGGCGTGGCAGGCCCTGCTGCTACGCTGGCCTTTGCACCTTGCCTGCGATGCTGCAAGAAAAACGCCAGCATTGCGGTCGAGGCGCGCGGGCCGTGCGGGTCAGTGAACGAACCTTCGGCGCTGCCGCCCGACCAGGCGTGCGGGCCCGCTTCAACCGACCAGTACTCCACATAGCTGCGGTCGTCGTTGCCACGGTAAACCGTGCGTACCGTGTGCCGCAATTCGCCCGTGGCGGCGGGCATTTCCTGCCGGATCTCCGAGCGCCGCAGTGCCACACCAGAGGCCTCGAGCTCAGCGCTGGCGGCCTGCACGATCTGATCGCTGTTATCCGGGTGGACGGTCTGGTCTGCGCTGCCGTGAAAGACGATCGTGGGCATCACGTTTTCGCGCGCTGCCGGATCGCCCGGGGCGCGCGGGCGGCCGCCATGGCGCATGGCATGAAAAGCTGACATCACGTCATGTGCCGCCCCCGGCGGCAGGCCCGAGTGGATGCCCACGGCGGCAAACAATTCGGGATAGTGCGCGGCCACGATCGCGGCCATGGCGCCGCCCGCGGAGAGGCCGGCGATATAGACCCGGGTCGGATCCACGGGGTAGCACGCCACGACCTGCTGCGTCAGCGCCGCCAGCATGGCCGGCTCGCCCGCATGCCGGCCCTGATGCGCCAGGTCAAACCAATTCCAGCAGCGCATCTGGTTGGCCTTGGGCAGTTGCTCCGGGTACAAGACCAGACAGGGCAGCTTCGCGGCCAGTTCATTCATGGCGGTGCCCCGGGCAAAGTCAGGGGCGTCCTGCCTGCAACCGTGCAGCATCACCAGCAGCGGCCAGCCCGCCGGCCCGTCCTTGGCGCCTTCATTGACAACACCAGCCTCACCGGCCTCACTGGTCGGGCCAGGCAGTGGCTCGGCCAGGGCCGGCAGGAAGAGGTTGTAAGCGTACGGCTCACCTTCAAATTTGAACACCTCCCGCTTGAAGACGCTGGGACGCAGAACCGGTGTCTGTGTCTGTTGCGGTGGCGGTGGCTTTGGCCCTGCGGCTTGACTTTCAGCGCTGGGCCCATCGCGGCTCGCGGCGGCCCGCTCCATCGGGGACTGCGGCATTTCATGGCGTCTTGCTGTCCAGGCGCCGGTTGATGCGTCGGCTTGCCCAGGCAGGGACTCGGGCGTTAGCGAGGCGCCTGCCAGAGGTGTGCTCGACGGTACAGGTGATTCTGGGGCCTCGCGCAGATCGAGCATGGTTGCGCGCGGCTGAACCCTGCAAATCTCGGTTGTGCCGGCCTCGAGCCCTGCTTGCGGGCGGTCCGGGTTCCTGGCAGCCCGAACCTCGCCGGGGGCCACTGCGCCCTTGGTGTTCTTGAACCAGCGCTGCACTGGCCCAAGCAGCCCAGGGGCACGACTTCGGCGTACGGCCGCGGCAATCTGATGAATCCAAAAACGCATGAACCAGACTCCCCCAGGGCAAGCTTCCGACGACCTACAGAATACGCGTAATGCGTGGCAGTGCGAGTGCCCGGTGTGCGTTGGCCGGGTGCACCGCCGTAGACATTTGTAATAGGCAGTAGCCACTGGCGTCGTTTCTGATGGGTCTTACGGCTAACATGGCGGTGCACGCCTGAGCCCGCATGCGACGGGCCTTGGCCAACCGGAAACCCATCATGACCCAAGCCGCAGAAGAGAACGAAGCGGAACTCGTCCGGTCTGCGCTGCTCGACAGCGAGGCCCGCTTTGAGGAGCTTTCCAGCAATATCGGGGAAGTTTTCTACAGCCGCGAGGCCCTGACTGGCCGACTGCTTTACATCAGCCCGGCCTGCGAGCGCCTCACCGGTCGCAGCGTTCAGGACTTTTACGCGCGCCCGCAGACCTACATCGAGACCGTGCATCCCTCGGACCGAGCCGCCGTGCTGGCGGCGGTCGAGGCCAATCTGGGCGGTCTGCCCACAGAGATCGACTGCCGTCTTGTAAGCCCGAATGGCGACGTGGTGTGGGTTCGACACAAGTCGCACCTGGCCGGCGACCGGGTGCTAGGCACCTTGCGGGACATCAGTGCCCAAAAGCGGGCTGATGCCGAACTGGCCAAAACGTCACGCGCACTTCAATTGCTCAGTCAGGGCAACCGTGCGCTGGCCCGGTTCGACGATGAGCGAGCTTTGCTGGCCGAGGTTTGCCGGCTTGCCGTCGATATCGGCGGCTACCGCATGGCCTGGGTTGGCTATGTGAAAGACGACGGGGCCTTGAAAATTGAACCGATGGCGCATGCCGGGGCGGAATCGGGCTACCTGAGCCAGGTGCAACTGAGCTGGGCCAAAGCGCCAAGCCCCAACTGCGGCCCGGCCGCTGATGCAATTCGCCGGCGCGAAGTCTGCGAGTGCAATGTCGCCGAGGCGGCCGCCGAAGGGCAGTTCTGGGCCAGCGCGGCGCTCGCCCGGGGTTTCGCCAATGTGCTGAGCCTGCCGCTCATTCACAACGACGAGGTTTTTGGTGCGCTCGCGTTTTATTCGGCGGACCCGCAGAGCGCAACCATCAAGGAAATATGGCTGCTGCAGGAGCTCGCCGACAACCTGGCTTTTGGCATTGACAACATTCGCTCCCGCCAATGGCGCCAACGCGTCGAGTCTGCGATTTTCAAGGTGGCTGCCGGCGTCTCCGTGCAGGGCGGCGGCAACTTTTTTGACCTGCTGGTGCGCCATATGGCAGACGCCATGGGCGCGCAGGGCGCTTTTGTTGCGCGTCTGCTGCCCGGCGAGCCGCTGCGGGCGCGCAGCATTGCCGGTCTGGCCCTTGGGGAGCCTGTGCCAAGCTTTGACTACCGGGTCAGTGAGGCGCCATGCCGTGAACTGCTGAATTCACCCAGTCTGAGCCTGCGGGCGCAAGTGCCTTTGCTCTATCCGCAGGCTTCGGCCTTACTGGCGCTCGGAACACAGGCTTACGTCGGGCATCGGCTGGAGAACTCGGCCGGGGAACTCGCCGGCATGCTGATGGTGGTGTTTGACAGGCCGCTGATCGCCCGTCAGGAGCCCGTGATGGTGTCGACCTTGCAGATATTTGCTGCGCGCGCTTCGGCCGAGCTTGAAAGGCTGCAGGCGGATATCGAGATTCGCAATCTCAATGCAAGCCTGGAAGAGCGCGTGCAGCAGCGCACGGCCCAGCTCAAGCTGGCCAATCAGGAGCTGGAGTCGTTTTGCTACTCGGTGTCGCATGATCTGCGCTCGCCCCTGAGCGCTGTCGATGGTTTTGCCAGCCTGCTTGAGCACAGCATCGACAGCTTGCCGGCCGAGATGGTCGGCAAGAGCCCGCAGTACCTCAAGCGCATTCGGTCCGGGGTGGTGCAGATGGGCGAGCTGATTGAAGCCTTGCTCTCGCTGGCGCGCCTGGCGCGTGCCCCCCTCAAACATGAGTTGGTGGACCTGAGCGCACTGGCCAGCGAAGTGCTGACGAGTTTCCAGGAACGCGACCCGGCGCGGGTGCTGGAGGCCGATGTTGCGCCCGGCCTGAGCGCCATGGGCGATCCGCGCCTGATGCGGCAGTTGCTCGACAACCTGCTGGGAAATGCCTGGAAGTTCAGCGCTGGCCAAGCCATCACACGCATTGAATTCGGAACTGAGACGGGCCCCGGCAATGAGCTCGTTTATTTTGTGCGTGACAACGGCGTGGGCTTCAACATGGCCTACGCCCAAAAACTTTTTGGTCCGTTTCAGCGACTGCATTCGCCCTCGGAGTTCGAGGGCAGCGGGATTGGCCTGGCCACCGTTCAACGCATCGTGGTGCGACATGGCGGACGCGTCTGGGGCGAGTCGTCACCCGGCCAGGGGGCGACCTTCCGCTTCACCCTGGGCGAGGTGGACGAGGCCGGGGACGGGTCAGCGTAAGTGATGGAATGCCGGCACCAAGGGCAACCCAGAGGCCGCAAAGTGAGCCCGGACCCTTGCAAATGATGTCAGTCCCCGTTTGCAGCCCGTCCCTGGACCGACAAGGCAGACGGGAGGATGGGGTCGCAAGATGTGCTGATGGTTTTTTCCCCTGTTCAGGCAGGCAGGCTGGCGAGATGCTCGCCGTCAAAGTCTCTCTCAAGCTGCAGGGCTCGCTGGCTGGCCCACCAAAGAAGCGCGGATGTACCCGCTCAAGGCGCTGGCGCGCTGGATGATGTGCCTGCAAGGGACCGACGTGATGCCTTTATGGCCGATCCAGAAAACAGCCAGCCGGCGCACCAGACGCCGGGTGAGCCGCACTTGCGTGGGCAGCACGACGACGCTCAACGATCCAGTCGGCGGCTTCATCAATGCAGCGCAGCAGGACGGCCGGCAGCGCCCCTGGCTGCCGGCCGCGCGGGCGCTCTAAACCCTCTGTTCGCAGGCTTGCAATGCGGTGCCAGACGTCATGCGGGCCAGCGGGCAGCAAATGGATGAGTGGATCGGTGAGCTGGCCCAGCAACCCGGTTTTGGCGGCTGGAGAGCTTGCGCAGCCTGGGCACCTTCGGCGATGGGGTGTGCCGCGGGGGCGGGGGCAAGAACGGCATAGGCACAAGGGCACAAAAACCCCAGGTCAAGAAGCCCGAGCGGCGAACAGCCAAGAACCAGAAAGCTGAAAGCCGGCGCTCGCCCGGAGGCGACTTAAGGCTCCACTTCGGCCACCACTTCAGACGCTGATCAGGAGCTCCGGCTGATAGCCTTTTTGCTCGCCCTTGCGGGCATAGCCCAGCGGGTTGGCAACGACGCGGCAAGCCTGGCTCCAGTAGTCTTGCGGGCAGTGCAAGTGGCCGTGCAGCCACAGACGGGCCGCAGGCAGCAAATCGTCGAGTGCATTACAAAAACCGGCCGTGCCCGGCGCCAGGCCGTAACGCGGGTCGGCGCTGAGCAAGCTGGGCGCAAAGTGCGTCACCACCACAGTCGGCCCGGCGTGCGGCGCCTTGAGCGTCTGGCGCAGCCAGTCCTGGCTTTGCAGGGCGAGTTCGCGCAGCTCAGCGGCCAGCATCGGCTGCCCGCCGCGCAAGGCATGGTGTTTGCGCAGGTAAAAGTTGGCCGCGCGGAAGGCTTTTTCGCGCGCCTTGAGCAAGGCGGCCAGCGCGCCGGCCTGGGCTTGCGCTCCTTGCGGGTCGGGGTCGTCGCCAAGCGCGTCAAAGTCGCTCCACAAGGTGCAACCGGCGAAGCGCACGCCTTGCAAGATCACGCTTTGCTGCTCGAGCCAGATCAGGCCCCAGCGCTCACAGGCCTGGCGCATGCGCTGGCTCGCCTCGTCAAAGTCGAGCCCGTCGTATTCGTGATTGCCGGGCACAAAGATAACCGGGGTCGGCCAGGCCGCCCCGCCCTCGTGCACAGGTCGGGGCGAAAAGCGCGCCAAACCAAAATCCGGCACGCCAAGCTCGCTCAGCAAGGAGCCGGGTTGGTAAGAGCCTATGTCGCCGGCCAGCACCAGCACGTCCGCGCCGACCAGCGGCCGGGCCTGAAAGTGCGGGTTCGACTCCAGGTGCAAGTCAGATAAAAGCTGAATTTTCACGGCGTGATTGTCGGGCCGGACCCCAGCGGGTGGCGCGCCGTAAAAGCGCCGGGCAGGCCCCGGTTCAGGTCGAAAAACATTGCCGCGCGGCGTCCATCACGGCCGACCGCAGCCAGACATGGCTGCTGCGCAGCTGGCTGCGCCGGTGCCAGACCGCGTCCACATGCACCGGGGACACGTCAAACGGCAGGGGCTGCAAGGCCAGCTGATCGGCAAAGCCGGTGACTTTGACAAAATGTCGCGGCAACACGGTCAGCAAGTTGGAATTGGCCACCACCCGTCCCGCCGTGAAAAACTGATTGACGGTCAGCACCACCAGCCGTTCGCGGCCCAGCGAAGCCAGGGATTCGTCGACAAAACCATAAGGGCGACCCGAGAAACTCACCAGCATGTGACGCGCCGCACAAAAGGCGTCGAGCGTGAGCGGGCTGGCTGCCAGCGGATGGTCTCGGCGCATCACGCAGACATATTCGCCGTCGTAGAGACGCATGTGGGAAAAAGGCTGCGCCTCACCACTTTGTACCCGCGCCGTCAGGTCGGCCAGCACCGAGGGAAAGTAACCCACCGCCAGATCGCAGCTTTCTTCGTCCAGCAAGCGGCGCGGGTCGCGCGTGGTGAGCGGAACCACACGAAGCGTCACGCGCGGCGCGGTTTTTTCCAGCGTTTCGGTCAGTCCCGGAATCAGCTCGGCGGCGGTGGCGTCGGCCATGGCCAGCACGAAGCTGGTGTTGGCTTCGGCCGGCACAAACTCATTGGGCATCAGCGAGGATTGCAGCTGCTGCAAGGCCTCCCGCACGGCCGGCCAGATGGCGCGCGCCCGAGGCGTGGGCGCCATGCCCTGGCCGCTGCGTTGCACCAGTTCGTCGCCCAGCGTCTCGCGCAGGCGCCGCAGCGCATTGCTCACAGCCGGCTGCGTCAGGGCCAGATTGCGGGCCGCCCGGGTCAGGCTGCGCTCGGCCATGACCTCGTCGAAAACCCGCAAAAGGTTCAGGTCCAGCGTTCGGAAATTAGGCGGGCTCATGCGTGTCGTGGTGTATTCAAGCAAAAGTCAGTCTACCAAACATCACCATCATGAATGGACTCAATCACGAACATAAAGTGGAGCGTGATAAGTAAAAACCCTAGTATCGAGGCCTTGTTCAAGTCAGCCGTCACGAGCAGGCAAAACTTTTGACATCAACCGCTCTTACTCAAGGAAATCATCATGAGCAGTTTCATCAACATCGAGTATTCCAAAGAACACCCCGGCGTGACGCGCGTGGAGTTGGCCATTGAAGGCGCCTTGCAGTTGCGCAAGCGCTGGTCAGCCTCTCGCGGCATGGCGGCCTTGTTGCTGACGGCCATGGTAGCCGCCGTGCTGGTTGTGGCCTATGAAGTGATGGACAGCGTGGTCGAAGGCCACTTGCTGGTCTTGTGGATTGCTTTGTGGGCGATTGGCTTTGCTTCAATGGCCCTGTTCTCGGGAACCGCTCGCCAGGTCGCCGTGGCAACGCGCTCAGCGCTGGAAGGCTGGGCCTTGCGCCAGGCACGTGCCCGCGCCGACCAGCGCCTGTGGCGCATCGCGCAGAGCGACTCCCGCGTGATGGCCGATATCCAGGCCGCAGTGACACGCAGCGAGCCCGTCCCGTTGGCGGCGGCGCATATCGCGGCGGCCCTGAAGGCGCCAATTCCACGGACCCTGCCCCGCCACTACGGCTATCACGTCTGAGTGCTGCGCCGCGGCAAGCGGCCCCACGCCCGGACCTGCCAGCAAAAAAGCCACCCTTTCAGGTGGCTTTTTTGTGGGCGAAGCGAACGCGCTCAGTGCCCCCTGGGCGGCAAAGCGACGCTCAGGCAGCCAGCCGGCGCTCGATCTCGGCCTTGGTCTGGTCCAGTTCTTTGGGCAGGTGATACGCCAGTTGCTGGAACAACTCGGTGTGCAACTCGAGTTCCTTGAGCCAGGCGGCCTTGTCCATGCTGGTGACCGTGGCGAACTGCTGGGCGCTGAAATCAAGGCCGGTCCAGTTCAGGTCTTCGTAGCGCGGGCTGACACCGGTGAGGTGCTCGCTGCCCTGGCCCGAGCCTTCGATGCGGTCGATCATCCACTTGAGAACGCGCATGTTCTCACCATAGCCCGGCCAGACAAACTTACCGTCTTCGCCCTTGCGGAACCAGTTGGTGGTGTAGATCTTGGGCAGCTTCGCACCCGCAGCCTGGAGTTTTTTGCCCAGGTCCAGCCAATGCTGGAAGTAGTCGGACATGTTGTAGCCAGCAAACGGCAGCATGGCGAAGGGGTCGCGGCGCACCACGCCAGCCTGACCGGTGGCGGCGGCGGTGGTTTCCGAGCCCATGGTCGCGGCCATGTAAATGCCTTCGACCCAGTTGCGCGCTTCGGTCACCAGCGGCACGGTGGTCGAGCGGCGGCCGCCGAAGATGAAGGCGTCAATCGCCACGCCTTTCGGATCGTCCCAGGCGCTGTCGAGTGCCGGGTTGTTGGTGGCGGCCACCGTGAAACGCGAATTCGGGTGCGCCGCCTTGGCGCCCGTGGCCTTGGCAATCTCCGGCGTCCAGTCCTTGCCCTGCCAGTCGATCAGGTGCGCTGGCAGCGCTTTGCCAGGCGCATCTTGCTCCATGCCTTCCCACCAGACGTCGCCGTCGTCGGTCAGTGCCACGTTGGTGAAAATCGTGTCCCGGGTGAGGCTGAGCATGCAGTTCGGATTCGTCAGCATGTTGGTGCCCGGCGCCACGCCAAAGTAACCGGCCTCGGGGTTGATGGCGTAAAGCTTGCCGTCGGCGGCGGGCTTGATCCAGGCGATGTCGTCACCGATGGTGGTGACTTTCCAGCCGTCAAAGCCGGCGGGCGGCACCAGCATCGAAAAATTGGTCTTGCCGCAGGCGCTCGGAAAAGCCGCCGCCACGTGGTATTTCGGCCCTTGGGGCTTGCTCACGCCCAGGATCAGCATGTGCTCGGCCAGCCAGCCTTCGTCGCGGCCCATGTTGGAGGCAATGCGCAGCGCAAAGCACTTTGTGCCGAGCAGCGCGTTGCCGCCGTAGCCTGATCCGGAGGACCAGATCTCGCGGGTTTCGGGGTAATGCACGATGTACTTGGTGCTGTTGCAAGGCCATTTCACGTCTTGCTGACCGGCTGCCA
>CAJAOB010000327.1 GCA_903941205.1 uncultured Burkholderiales bacterium
CTGCAGCGCGTGAAACGCCTCAATCCGCTGAAGCGCCGGCCAGTGGGGCGCTCGCTTCCCCGTTGCCCCTGCTGGCCCTGGCCGAGGTCGACAGCGCCGGCGGCCTGCTTGACAAGGTCGCGGTGCTCTACCGCCTTGCCTACCTCAACCCGCTGCAACTCAGGCCTTATGCGCACGCGCACTGGAGCATGCCGCCGGCCCAACTGGTGCAGCAGCGCATGCGCTCGGTGTTGGGTCAGCAACGCACGGTGGTGCCCGCGGGCGAGGCCGTGGCTCTGGCGCGAAGGCCGGCCTTGCGCCAGAGCCTGCCGGCGCTTTCCCGGCCGCTGGAGCTGCGGCTGGCCCTCGAGGAGTTCAGCCAGTGGTTCGAGTCGCCGCAAGAAAGTTTCGGCTTGCTGCGCCTCTCCGTGACACTGATCGAGCATGCGCCGGCGGGCGCCCGTGTGCTGGCGCAGCGGCAGCTGGTGGTGCGCCAGCCCGCCGACACGCCTGACGCCGCGGGTGGGGTGCGCGCGCTGAGTCTGGCCACCGATGCTGCTGGCCGCGATTTGCTCGCCTGGCTGGCCCGGGCCGAGGCGGCGCGTTGAGCGGGTGGCATCGCCGGGCCACGGCGCGCGGCCGGGTATTGCCCGCGGACCAGCTAGGCGACCGAACGCAGAATCGGGAACAGCTTGCCTAGGCCGTCGGCCATCACTTCCACGGCCAGCGCCGCCAGAATCAGGCCCATCAGCCGGGTCATCACGTTGATGCCGGTCTTGCCCAGCGCCCGGGCAATCGGGCCGGCCAGCGAAAAGCACAGCGCGGTGGCCAGCGCCACCACCACGCCGTAGCCAATCAGCGTGGCGAGTTGCCAGAACGTCTTGGCCTTGTCGGCGTAAATCACCACCGTCGACATGGTCGCCGGACCGGTCAGCAGCGGAATCGTCAGCGGCACCACGGCGATGCTGGCGCCTTGCGCGGCGCGTTCTTCGGCGTCATGCAGCTCGTCCGGGTTGGTCTTGGTGTTGGGCGTTTCGGCATTGAGCATGCTCAAGGCCGCCGTCAGCAGCAGCAAGCCGCCGCCGA
This sequence comes from uncultured Burkholderiales bacterium, assembly GCA_903941205.1. GTDB lineage: Bacteria > Pseudomonadota > Gammaproteobacteria > Burkholderiales > Burkholderiaceae_C > Polaromonas. The sequence continues at coordinate 1,066 of CAJAOB010000327.1, forward strand.
CCTGAAAGCTGGCCAGCGAGACGCCGAAGAACTCCAGAATCTGCACGCCCAGCAGCGCGCTGGCGGCGATCACGGCAAAGGCGCTGAACGACGAAATCATGATCGTGCGGCGCCTCTGCTCGGGCGAAAAATGCTGCGTGTAATGAATGAAAAACGCCACGCAAGCCAGCGGGTTCACGATGGCCAGCAAGGTCACCAGCGGTTTGAAGTCCATCATCGGCCTCCGGTCACGTCCAGCATCGCGCCGGTCACGTAGCTGGCCTCGGGGCCGAGCAGCCAGACGATGGTTTTTGCGACTTCTTCGGCGCTGCCCGGGCGCTGCATGGGCACTTGCGGCGCCAGCTCGCGAGCGCGGTCGGGCAGGCCGCCCGAGGCGTGGATGTCGGTGTCAATGATGCCGGGGCGCACCGCGTTGACCCGAATCCCTTCGGCCGCCACTTCCTTGGCCAGGCCGACCGTGAAGCTGTCAATGGCGCCCTTGGCGGCGGCGTAGTCGACATACTGGCCGGGCGCGCCCAGCCGCGCGGCTGCGCTCGACAAGTTCACCACCGCCCCGCCTTCGCCGCCGTAGCGCGTGCTCATGCGCTTGACCGCCTCACGCGCGCACAAAAAGCTGCCGATCACGTTGATGTCGAACATGCGCCTGAAGCGCGCCAGGCTCATGGCGTCCACGCGCGAGGTCTGGTCGACCACGCCGGCGTTGTTGACCAGCGCCGTCAGGCGGCCGAGTTTGGCGTCGACTTTTTCAAACATGGCGATGACCTGGGCCTCGTCGGCGACGTCGGCTTGCACGGTGATGGCGCTGCCCCCGTCCTGGCGAATCTGCCGCACCACTTCGTCAGCGGCCAGGGAATTGGCCGTGTAATTGACTGCCACGGCATAACCCGCCCGGGCGGCCAGCAGCGCGGTGGCCGCGCCAATACCGCGCGAGGCGCCGGTGATCAAGACGACAGGGGACATGGTGTTTCTCCAGCAGCAAGGAAGATTTCAGGTTACAAACCCGGGGGAACGGATCAATGTAACCCACAGCGCCACCCATCAGGGCATCGCTGCAACACGCCTCAAGCCGACAAGGAAAGCCCCATGACCATCGCCATCGACTATTACTTCTCCCCGCAAAGTCCTTGGACTTACCTCGGTCACGTCCGTTTCACCGAGCTGGCGCAGCGCGCTGGCGCGAGCGTGCGGCTGGTCCCGGCAGATTTTGGCAAGGTGTTCGCGGTCTCTGGCGGCTTGCCGCTGGGTCAGCGCGCGCCGCAGCGGCAGGCTTACCGCCTGGTCGAATTGCAGCGCTACAGCCAGCATCTGCAAGTGCCGCTGCATGTCAAGCCGGCTTTTTTCCCGGTGGCCGGGGACGACGCCGCGCGGCTGATCATTGCGGTTGACCTGCATCAGGGCAGCCCGGCCGCCCTGCGCCTGAGCGGGGCGATTTTCAAGGCCGTCTGGGCCGAGCAGCGCAATATTGCAGACAGCGCGGTGCTGGCGCAACTGCTTGGCGAGCAGGGTCTGAGCGAAGAAGCGCTTGCGCAGTCGCGCAGCCCGGCGGTGCAGCAGCGCTACGAAGCCAATACCCAGGAAGCCATCGACAGGGCCGTGTTCGGCGCGCCCAGCTACGTCATCGACGGCGAAATTTTCTGGGGTCAGGACCGGCTCGACTTTGTCGAGCGTCGGCTTGCTGCGGCTTGAAAGCGCCAAAATTGGCGCGAAGATAGCGCCCGGCGCTTCGGCGTCTGCCTTTCGACTTTCAGACTTGCATTCCTTTTTCCAACAACATCAACCGGAGAAAAATCCATGGGCCAAAGCATTCAACTCACCGCCGCGGACGGCTTCACGCTACCGGCTTATGTCGCCGAACCAAGCGGCAAACCCAAGGGCGCGGTGGTGGTTTTGCAGGAGATTTTCGGCGTCAATTCGCACATTCGCTCGGTCGCTGACGGCTACGCTGCCGCCGGCTATCTGGCCGTGGCGCCAGCGACCTTTCACCGCGCGCGGGCTGGCGTTGAGCTGGGCTACAGCGAAGCCGACATGGGCGCAGGCATCGGCCTGAAAGCCGCCGTGGAAGCCTTGCCGGCGCCGGGCGTCATGCAGGACATTCAGGCCGCCATCGATCACGCCGCTCAGCACGCGGGTGGCCCGGTCGGCGTCGTCGGTTATTGCTGGGGCGGCTTGCTGACCTGGCGTGCAGCCTGCACGCTCAAGGGGCTGAGCGCCGCAGTTTCCTATTACGGCGGCGGCGTGACCGGTGCCAAGGAATCTGCCCGCAAGCCGGCTTGCCCGGTTATGGCCCATTTTGGCAGCCAGGACCACTGGATCCCACTCGACACGGTCAAGGCTTTCTCGGCTTCCCATCCTGACGTTCAGGTGCATGTTTACGAAGCCAACCACGGCTTCAACTGCGACCAGCGAGGCTCCTACGACGCCGTTGCGGCGACGCTGGCGCGCGAGCGCTCGCTGGCGTTTTTTGCCGAGCACCTGGGCTGAGCCGGCGTTTTTGCATGCTGGAACTTCACCACTTCCCGAGCACCGCGGCGATGGTGCCGCACATTGTTCTGGAGGAGCTGGGTGTGCCATATCGGCTGCGTCATGTTGATCGCACACGGGACGCGCACAAAAGCGCTGATTACCTGCGGCTCAATCCGAACGGTTTGATTCCGGTGCTCAGCGACGGTGATCTGGTGCTTTACGAGACGGCGGCCATTTGTCTGCATCTGTGCGACACCCACCCGGCCGCGGCGCTGGCGCCGCCGGCGGGGTCGGCCGGCCGCGCGCACTTCTACCAGTGGCTGGTGTGGCTGACCAACACCTTGCAGGCCACCTTGATCGCTTACTTTTACCCCGAGCGCTGGGTTGCCGAAGGCAACAGCGCCGGGGCGGCCGAAGTCAAGTCCGTCGCCCAGGCCCGCGCCGGCTTGCTGTTTGACCAGCTGGAGGCCGAACTGTCACGCCACGGCGGCGTCTGGTTTGCCGGCGAGCATTACAGCGCGCTGGACGCTTACGTGTTCACGCTGTGCCGCTGGAGCCGCCATTTTGAGACCCCGGCGGCGCGCACCCGGCCCCGGCTCGGGCCCTATCTGGAGCGCATGCTGGCCAGGCCAGCGGTGCAGCGCGTGTTGGCTAGCGACGGTTTATTGCCGCCGTTCGTCTAGCGCAGCCGGGTTCATCGCCGGGTTCATCTCCGGGCTTAGCGCCCGGTGCGTGCCAGGTAGCGCTTGCGCCAGAAGACCACCACCACGGCCAGCACCAGCGACAGCATCAGCCCGACGGCCCACCACAGGCCGTCGCTGTTGTGGATCATCGGCATGAATTCGAAGTTCATGCCAAAAAAGCCGGTGATCAGGTTCAGTGGCAGGAACACCGCAGTCAGCGCCGTGAGCGTGCGCATGATGTCGTTGGTCCGGTTGCTCTGGGCTGAAAAATGCATTTGCACTGCGGTCTCGGCGCTTTGCTCCATGCGCCGGACATGGTGCACCACGCGCTCAATGTGTTCGAGCACGTCGCGCGAGCGCACCTTGAGCAGCTCGCGATCACGCTGGCTTGCGGGGGTGTCGGTGCCCGGCCAGGTTTCAATCGAGTCGATCCATTCCTGTACCGCCGAGCGCTGGTCTTCACAAATCCCGTCGAGCTCGTGCAGTGAAAGCCGCGCGTCGAGCACCGAGTTCCAGTTGTTAAAGCGCGTGTTCGGTTTGAGCAGTTCGGCCTGCCAGTGGTCCATCTGGCGCGTCAGTTCGCGCCGGAGTTCCAGATAGCCGTCCACCATCGAATTGACCAGCCGCAGCATCAGGTCGGCCGGACTGCTGGGCAGCTTCACGCCGGCGGCCCGTGACGCCGTCGAACTGGCATTGAGCAGCCGCAGCGCGTAGGCGTCGCGCACGCTGCAATCGGCAGGATGGACCGTCAGCAGCAGCTGGTCGAAGACGGCAAAACCCACCGGGCTGGTGTCGATGCGCCGCAGCACGGGCGGGCCGCTTTGCCGTTTGCGGGCTCCTGGCGGACTCTCGGCGTCCAAGGCGTCGGCATGGCGCGTGGCCAGCCGGCGAAACACCAGCATGTCGTAAGTTGAGGTGTAGTCATAGTGCGAGGGCAGCTGCGGGTTGAGCAGGTCCAGCACGTGCAGGTCCACCAGCTGGTGCGCCGTCAGCATTTGCAGCGCAGCTTGTATTTGCGCTTGTCCGCCCTCGAACTCGGCGCGCGTGCAGGCGATCCAGACAAAGCCCGTGCCCGCGGGCTCGCCCGGCAAGTGGTCGGATTCAGCGACCTTGCCCGCCGCAATATGAAAAACTCGCATGCCACCGTTCCCCTTGATTGGATTGCTTCAGGCGAGCCAGACGCATCAGAGGCGCCATACGCACCAGAGGCGCAGCGGCGGCGCAGGACTCAAGCCTGGCGCAGCTTGCGCGCCGCGTCGACGGCAAAGTAGGTCAGCACGCCATCTGCGCCGGCGCGCTTGAATGCCAGCAGGCTTTCGAGCATCACGGCGTCATGGTCCAGCCAGCCGTTTTGCGCGGCGGCCTTGAGCATCGCGTATTCGCCACTGACCTGGTAGGCGAAGGTCGGCACCTTGAATTCGTCTTTCACGCGGCGCACCACGTCCAGGTAAGGCATGCCGGGCTTGACCATCACCATGTCCGCGCCTTCGGCGATGTCCAGCGCGACTTCGCGCAGCGCTTCGTCGGAGTTGCCCGGGTCCATCTGGTAGACCTTTTTGTCGGCCTTGCCCAGGTTGCCGGCCGAACCCACCGCGTCGCGGAAGGGGCCATAAAAAGCGCTGGCGTACTTGGCGCTGTAGGCCATGATGCGCGTGTGAATCAGCCCGCGTGACTCCAGCGCCTGACGGATCGCCCCGATGCGGCCGTCCATCATGTCGCTGGGCGCAACGATGTCGACGCCGGCCCCGGCCTGCGTCAACGCCTGCTGCACCAGCACGGAGACGGTCTCGTCGTTGAGGATGTAGCCCTTGTCGTCAAGCAAGCCGTCCTGCCCGTGACTGGTGAAAGGGTCAAGCGCCACGTCGGTCATGACGCCGAGTTCGGGGAAGCGGCTTTTCAGCGCACGCACAACCCGCGGCACCAGGCCGTCGGGGTTCATGGCTTCCTTGCCGTCCGGGGTTTTCAAGGCCGGGTCTATGACCGGAAACAGTGCCATGACGGGGATGCCTAGCTTGACGCATTCCTCGGCCACCGGCAGCAGCAAATCCAGGCTCAGGCGCTCGACGCCGGGCATCGAAGCAATCGCCTGCCTTTGGTGCTGACCGTCGGTGACGAACACCGGGTAAATCAGGTCGTGGGCGCTCAGGGCGTTTTCGCGCACCAGATTGCGCGTGAAGGCGTCGCGACGCAGGCGGCGTGGCCGGCCAAGGGGGTAGGGGGCAAATGGAGTCATCGGCAAATTGTGCCAAAGCTTCGTGCCTTTGGGACAGTTATCTGGCGCCAGCGCCACCCAGACCTGCTGCTACGTAGTAATCCCGATTCGCACCATAAGTGTGCAGTTTTACAATTCCTAAGCATAGTTACCTTTTCGGTGCCATGCCCCGCTTTTCCTCCCTGAGCGGGAGCCTTTGCCTCTGGGCATGAAAGGCTTTGAACGCCCGGCTGGCCTTGTGTCACGCCGGGTTTTTTTTGCAGCTTGCCCACGGTTTGAGTTGTCTTTGCCGGGTCTACACTCGCGGTCATGCTCTGGGTCAAATCCTTTCATATCGTCTTCGTTGCGAGTTGGTTCGCAGGCTTGTTTTACCTGCCGCGAATCTTCGTGAATCTGGCCATGGTGCCCGAGGGCAGCCATGCTGAACGAGCGCGTTTGCTGCTGATGGCAAGCAAGTTGCTCCGATTCACTACCTTGCTGGCGGTGCCGGCGGTAGCGCTGGGCTTGTGGCTGTGGCTTGGTTATGGCATCGGGCGCGCCCCGGGAAGCGGCTGGATGCATGCCAAGCTGGTCGTGGTCTTGCTTGCACTGGCTTATCACCATAGCTGTGCGCGGACGCTGAAGGCTTTTGTGGCCAACCGCAACCGGCGCAGTCATGTCTGGTGGCGCTGGTTCAACGAACTGCCAGTGCTGCTGATGGTCGCCGCCGTGGTGCTGGTGGTGGTCAAACCCTGGCAGGGTTAGCTTTCACAGGCGAGGCGTCAGCCGGACGGCGCTCCGAACGCGCTTTCAGTCTGGTGCCGCCTTTCGTGGGGAATTCCGCTTGTTACTCCAATCATGAGCCCTGAAACGCACCGGACATCGGCCTGGCCGCTGGCGCTGGTGGCGGCCTGCCTTGTGATCTACGCCAGCTTGTACCCGTTCACCGGCTGGCGCGATCAGGGTCTGGCGCCCTGGGCCTTTCTGGCGGCGCCCTGGCCGCGGTACTGGACCGGTTTTGACGTCGGCATCAATTTGTTGGGCTACGCCCCGCTGGGTTTCTTGCTGGCGCTGGCCGCGCTCAGAGGTGGCCGTGCGGCGCACGCTGTCAGCATCGCCGCCATCGTTGGCGCCTTGCTGTCACTCACTCTTGAGAGTTTGCAGGGCTACCTCCCGGCGCGGGTGCCGTCCAATGCGGATCTTGCCTTGAATGCGCTGGGCGCCTGGCTGGGCGCTGTGCTCGCGAGTTTGCTCGAAAAGATGGGCGTGCTGCATCGCTGGACTGATTTTCGTGCTCGCTGGTTTGAGCCGGATGCGCGCGGGGCTCTGGTGCTGCTGGCGCTCTGGCCGCCGGCCTTGCTGTTTCCGGCCTCAGTTCCCCTGGGTCTCGGGCAGGTGTTGGAGCGGCTTGAACTGGCCGCTGCCGAGGCCTTGGGCGACTCGCCCTTCCTGGAATGGCTGCCGGTGCGTGACATTGAACTGCAACCCATGGTGCTCGGCGCAGAGGTCATCGCGGTGGCGCTGGGCGGATGGATTCCCTGCCTGATTGGCTACTGTGTGACTCGTGGTTTGGCCCGCCGCGGCATGTTCGCGTTGGGGCTGTTGTTGTGTGGGCTGCTTGCCACGGCCTTGTCGGCTGCGCTGAGCTATGGCCCCGGGCATGTGTGGGCCTGGCTTCACTTGCCGGTGCGAGCCGGGTTTATGGGGGCCGGCCTGTTGGCGTTGCTGACACTTTGGCTGCCGCGCCGCGCTGCCGCAGCACTGGCACTTACTGCGCTGGCCCTTCAACTGGCTTTGCTTAATCAGGCGGCGGCCAGCCCCTATCTGGCGCAGACCTTGCAGGTCTGGGAGCAGGGTCGCTTCATCCGGTTTCATGGGCTGGCGCAGTGGCTGGGTTGGTTGTGGCCTTTTGCTGCGCTGGTTTATGTCATCTTGCGGCTGTCGGCGGCCGCGGAGGCTGGCCAGCAAGCGCGGTCGTAAAATCCCTTGATGTCCCAAGTACCCAGCCCTCGCGAATCCGCCGGCCTCGCTGTTCCGGTTTCTTCTTATTACCAGCGCCATATTTTCTTTTGCTTGAACGAGCGCAAAAGTGGCGAGGAAGCCTGCGCGAATCACCGGGCCCAGCAGGCGTTTGAGCGTTGCAAGAGCCAAGTCAAGGCCGCCGGTCTGGCCGGTCCCGGCCAGGTGCGCGTCAACAAGGCGGGATGCCTGGACCGGTGCGCTGCCGGGCCCGTCGCCGTGGTGTATCCCGAGGCGGTCTGGTACAGCTACGTTGACGAGCAGGATATTGACGAGATCGTCGAGTCCCACCTCAAGAACGGCCAGGTGGTCGAACGCCTGCTGGCGCCACCGCATCTGGGTCGTTGAAGATCCTGCCCTGTTGATGCGCTGGTCACTGTTGTGAACGCACAAACCCTCATAGCGAGCATCCAAGGCCCTGTCGGCCCGCTTGAAATCGCGATCGACAGCCCATCGGTGCCGTCAAAAGGAGTGGCGGTGATTGCGCACCCGCATCCGCTCTTTGGCGGCACGCTGGACAACAAGGTGGTGCAGACGCTGGCCCGCGCCTTCACCCAGTGCGGTTGGACTGCGGTGCGCTTTAATTTTCGCGGGGTCGGCGCCAGCGCCGGCAGTCACGACGAGGGCCGCGGCGAACTGGACGACCTGCTGGCCGTTGTGGCCCATGCTGCGCCGGTCGGCCCGCTGGCCCTGGCCGGTTTTTCCTTTGGCGCTTTTGTCACGTCCCATGCCTTTGACCGCTTGCATGCCGCACGCGATATCGATGCTCTGGTGTTGGTTGGAACCGCCGCCAGCCGCTTTGAGGTCGCGCCTATCCCGGACCAGGCCCGCATGAAAACGCTGGTCATTCATGGGGAGCAAGACGACACGGTACCGTTGGCCTCAGTGCTTGACTGGGCGCGCCCTCAGGTACTTCCGGTCACAGTCGTGCCCGGCGGAGGGCACTTCTTTCATGGACAATTACCGCTCCTGAAGAGCTTGGTGGTCCGGCATTTGGGCTGAGGCAGCAGCGTCGCCCCCCCACCGGTCCTGCGCCGTTGTTTCCGGTGCTCTGGCTCCAAGCCCCAACAGGGCGATGTCTTTTGACCTTTCCCGGCAAGAAGCTTTTTGCCTCCTGCTTTCTTTGAAGAGTGACTATTTCATGTGTCGATTGATTCGCGCCCTGGCGGGCGCTGCCACTGCCGCCTTGCTGGTGCTTTCGCAAACCCTGCTGACTCCGGCGCAAGCCCAGCAGGCCCAGCCACCCGAAGTGGCGGCGCTGTCGTACATGCTGGTCGACATCACAGCCAACCAGATTTTGGCGGCCAAGGACATCGATGCGCCAGTCGAGCCCGCATCTCTGACCAAGCTCATGACGGCCTACCTGGTTTTTGATGCGTTGAAGTCACGCAAGATTGACCTCAAGCAGGCTCTGCCGGTGAGCGAGCGTGCCTGGAAAATGCCTGGATCGCGCATGTTCATTGACCCCAAGATGCAAGTGCCAGTGGAAGATTTGATCAAGGGAATGATCGTCCAGTCGGGCAACGATGCCACGGTGGCCCTTGCCGAGGGAGTTGGCGGGACCGTGGAGCGTTTCGTGCAATTGATGAATCAGCAAGCCGCGGCTCTGGGCATGAAGTCCACCCGCTACGCGAACCCCGAGGGGCTGACCGGGCCCGGCCACACCACCACGGCGCGCGACCTGAGTGTTTTGGCGAGCCGCCTGACGCGGGATTTTCCGGAGTACACGGGTTTTTACGCCTTGAAGAAATACCGTTACCCCGGAACGCCCGCGGCGAATGACAGCAATCGCAACCTTTTGCTGTTTCGTGACCCGACCGTCGATGGCTTGAAAACCGGCCACACGGCCGCCGCAGGCTACTGCCTGATCGCCACGGCCAAACGGGACTTCCCCGGCCTCGGCCCCAAAGGCCTACCCGGCGGGAGGCGTCTCCTGGCGATCATCCTGGGGGCTTCCAGCGAGGCTGCCCGGGCGGCGGAAGCGCAGAAACTGCTCAACTGGGGTTACACGGCCTTCGAGTCGGTCAAGTTGTTCGACGCAGCTCAGGCCGTGGTGACGCCGCCCGTCTGGAAAGGAAAAGCCGCCTCAGTCAGGTTGGGACGTCCCGAAGGCGTCGTGGTGACTGTGCCATTTGGCAGTGGCGCAAAGCTCAAAACTCAGGTGGTCAGGCCTAACCCGCTGGTCGCCCCGTTTCGGCTCGGTCAGCCCCTGGGCTCCCTGCGGGTGACCTCGGCGAATGATGTGGTGGTTGCCGAGGTGCCCTTGATGGTGCTTGAGGAAGTCGAGGAGTCGGGCCCCCTGGGCCGTGCCTGGGACTCGATCCGACTCTGGATCAAGTGAAAATCCGGCCCGTTTCGCTTGTCTATTTGCGCTGCGATGCTTAACCGCTATAATGGAAAGCTTTTCGGAATTTCCGAAGGGGTTTTCTTTTTCGAAGTTTCCACGTGGTCAACACGGTGAGCTTAACTCAGTCAGTACCAGACGTTGAGGGACGTTTTTAAATGCCAACCATTAATCAGCTAGTGCGTCAGGGGCGCGAAGTCGAGAAGATCAACTCGAAAAGCCCTGCGATGCAGAATTCTCCACAGCGCCGCGGTGTGTGCACCCGTGTGTACACCACGACGCCAAAGAAGCCGAACTCAGCCTTGCGTAAAGTCGCGAAAGTGCGCCTGACCAACGGTTTCGAGATCATTTCCTACATCGGCGGTGAAGGCCACAACCTGCAGGAACACAGCGTGGTGCTGGTTCGTGGTGGTCGTGTCAAGGACTTGCCTGGTGTGCGTTACCACATCGTTCGCGGCTCGCTCGACTTGCAAGGCGTCAAAGACCGTAAGCAGTCGCGTTCCAAGTACGGCGCTAAAAAGCCGAAGGCCAAATAAGTCTGTCCGGCTCGGTCTGCGTCAAGCAGGTTTGCGCCCGAAGCGCTTGCAAATGGTTTGCAAACGTCTTTAAAAACATGGTGCTCCCCTCGTCCAGGCAGGGCGTCGAGAGCGAAGTGACCCAAGAGCAAATCGTTGTGCCGGTCGAGTAAGTGAGAGCTCAATGGCTCTCGCGGTGTTGCCCCAAGAGAGCTTGGAGTGACGCCAACTGAAGCAAAGAGGTGAAAAAATGCCACGTCGTCGCGAAGTCCCTAAAC
>CAJAOB010000328.1 GCA_903941205.1 uncultured Burkholderiales bacterium
TCTTCCGATCTCCCTCTGGGGGAAGGTGGGGATGGGGGCGCTGCGCTGGATGCGGGCGCTCTTGCGGTTCGAAGGCTGCTGGCCCCCACCCCAGCCCTCCCCCAGAGGGGGAGGGAGCGGGAAAGCGTATGCAGGCGGGCACTTCGGCTCTTGCCATGGAGGCGAGAAAGACACGAGCAGCGCTGTCTCTGACTGGCCTCTGGTTTTGCCCCTTCCCCCTCTGGGGGAAGGTGGGGATGGGGGCGCTGCGCTGGATGCGGGCGCTGTTGCTGTTTGACGACCGCTGGCCCCCACCCCAGCCCTCCCCCAGAGGAGGAGGGAGTGGGAAAGCGCATGCAGGCAGCCACCCCAGCCCTTGCCATGGAGGTGAGAACGACACGAGCAGCGCTGTCTCTGAATGGCCATCTCTGGCTTGGCTCCCTAAAGGGCAAGGCGGGGTGATCATGGCGATCAGAGGGTGTTTCAGGCGGCGAAGGCCTTGTAGGAGGTCTCGTCCATCAGTGCATCAAGCTGCGACGCATCGGCCAATCTGACCTTGAAAAACCAGCCGGCGCCCAGCGGGTCGCTGTTGGCCAGCGAGGGGTCGTCGCGCAGGGCTTCATTGACTTCGGTCACTTCGCCGCTGACCGGCATGTAGACATCGGCTGCTGCCTTGACCGACTCGACCACGCCGGCGGTTTCCTTTTGCGCCATCGTGCGACCTACTTCCGGCAGGTCGACAAACACCACATCGCCCAGCGCGTCTTGCGCGTGGACGGTGATGCCAACGGTGGCAATGCCGCCGTCAACGCTGAGCCATTCGTGGTCTTCGGTGTACTTGATCATGTTGTTCTGTCCTTGCAGTGATGAAAACAAAAGGGGTTTCGGCCAGGTCGGCGTGAAGGGGGTCAGAGAGCCGGGCCGCGCATCAGATTTGACTGCGCACGTAGCGGTTGGCCACAAAAGGCATGGGGCTGACTTGCATGGCAACCGGCTTGCCGCGCACGATGGCGTTCAGGTGGGTGCCGGGGGCGGCATGGGCCGGTGCCACATAAGCCATGGCGATGGGCTGGTTGATGGTGGGGCCGAGCAGGCCGCTGGTGACCTCGCCCACGCGCTCGCCGCCTGGGGTTTGCAATTCGGTGTGCTCGCGCACCGGCACGCGCTCCAGCGCCACCAGGCCGACGCGCTTGCGCTGGAGCCCTGTGGGTTCGTCGAGCTGCGCCAGCACGGTGCTCGCGCCGGGAAAGCCTGCCGCGCGCGCGCCGCCGCTGCGTCGCACTTTCTGGATTGCCCAGTTCAGGCTGGCTTCAACCGGGGTGGTGCTCGGGTCCAGGTCATTGCCGTAAAGGCACAGGCCGGCTTCGAGCCGGAGCGAATTGCGTGCGCCCAGGCCGATGGGCTTGACTTCGGCTTGCGCCAGCAGCGCTTGCGCCAGCGCCGGGGCGTGTGCCGCCGGCACCGATATCTCAAAGCCGTCTTCGCCGGTGTAGCCGCTGCGGGTGACGAACAACTCGGCGCCGTCCCAGCGAAAGCTTTGTCCGGTCATGAAAACCAGCTGCGCCACACCGGGCAGCACACGCTCCAGCGCCAGCACCGCCTGCGGGCCTTGCAAGGCCAGCAAGGCGCTGCCCGGCATGGGTATGACCGCGCAGCGCTGGCCGATTTTTTCTTGAATGTGGGCGATGTCGGCCGCCTTGCAGGCGCCGTTGACGATGATGAAGATGTCAGCGCCCCGGTTGACGAACATCAGGTCGTCGATGATGCCGCCGGCCTCGTTGAGCAGCAGGCCGTAGCGCTGCTTGTTCAGGCCCAGCCCCAGCACGTCCATGGGCACCAGGCTTTCAAAGGCGGCGGCGGCGTCGGGCCCGACCAGCTTGAGCTGGCCCATGTGCGAGACATCAAACAGCCCGGCAGCGCTGCGTGTGTGCAGGTGTTCGGCCATCAGGCCGGAGGGGTATTGCACCGGCATGCTGTAGCCGGCAAAGGGAACCATGCGGGCGCCCAGCGCCACATGCAAGTCATGAAGCGGGGTGTTCAAGAGGGGTTCAGGGGCAGTGGTGGACAAGGGCAGTTCTCCGGGGCAATGCGCTGTGTGCGCGAAATCCATGACCTCGGTCATGGCTTGCCCCTTCTGTCCACTTTACCTGAGAGATTCGCCCGGCGATGCGGGCTTGCTCCTTCGGTGGACCGTCTTGAAAACGGCCTCTCTCCAGATGGGAACGCTGCCTTTGAGCCTGGGCTCGCGGGTGGCGCTTGTCAGTCCTTTTGCCTGAGCGTTCAGCGCACCATTGGGGGTTTGCTTGCGCCTTCGGCGGCTTTCTCGTGAAAGCTCTCTCCTGACCTTGCAAATTGTAGCCGGGCCTAAGTTGGACCCCGTTCAGGCGGGTTCGGCTCCCGCTGCACGGCGTGTTTTTGCGTCGCCCTTGTTACTTGGCGTAGACCAGGTCGCGTAGCGTCAAGGACAGCGCCGGCACATAGGTAATCACCATCAGGCAGGCCATGATGACCAGCACGAATGGAACCAGGTGGGTGATGATGCGGTCCAGCGATATTTTCGCCACCGTGCAGGCGGCGAACAGATTGACGCCAAAGGGCGGCGTGATCATGCCCATGGCCAGGTTGACCACCATGACCATGCCGAAGTGCACCGGGTCAATGCCGAAGTGCATGGCCACGGGCGCCAGGATGGGTGCGAGCACGATGATGGCGGCGCTGGTTTCAATGAACATGCCAATGACGAACAGCGCGGCATTCACGCCCAGCAAGAACAGCATGGGTGACTGCAGCACCGATTCGAGCCAGCGGCCAATCGCGTCGGGCACGCCGGCGCGGGTGATCAAAAAGGCGAACAGGCCGGCGTTGGCAATGATGAACATGATCACGGCGCTTGAAATCACCGACTTGCGCAGCACCACCATCAGGCCGGGAATGGTAATTTCACGGTAGATCAGCATGCCGACCACCAGCGCGTAAAACACCGCCACGGCAGCGGCTTCGGTGGGCGTGAAAATGCCGCCGTAAATGCCCCCCAGAATGATCACCGGCATGAGCAGCGCCAAGCTGGCTTGCCAGGTCGCCTTGCCAAAGCTCAGGCGGCCGTCGCCGTCGTTCTTGCCCCAGCCCTTGAGCTTGCAATAGACCCAGACAAAAGCCATCAGGGCCAGGCTGATGAAGATGCCCGGACCGATGCCGGCAATGAACAACTCGCCAATCGAGACCTCTGCGCTCACGCCGTACAAAATCATCGGAATCGAGGGCGGGATGATGACGCCGAGTTCGGCGCTGGTCGCTTGCAGGGCTGCGGCGTAACTGGTCGGGTAGCCGTGCTTGATGAGCGCCGGAATCAAAATGGCGCCGACCGCAAAGGTGGTGGCCACCGACGAGCCCGAGACGGCGGCAAAGATCATGCAGGTCAGCACGCAGGTCATGGGCAAGCCGCCCTGCACGCCGCCGACAATGCTTTTGGCAAACTCGACCAAGCGGCGCGAAATGCCGCCGGTCTCCATCAGGTTGCCGGCCAGGATGAAAAACGGAATGGCCGCCAGCGGAAATTTGTTGATCGCGTTGAACATCTCCTTGACGGAGATCAGCATGTTGGCGTTGTTGACTTGGATGCCAAGCACCGAAGCCAAGCCAATGGAAACGGCCACCGAGATCGTCAGTGCGAAGCACAGGATCATGGTGGTGAGCATCACGGCGGTCATGTGGCGGTCTCCAGTTCTTCGCGCTGTGGGTCCAGCAGGTTGGCAATGATGCCGAACACGCAGAAAACACCGCCAATGGGCATGGCCACATAACCCCAGAACATCGACAGCGACTCCAGGCCAGCCATGCTTTGCACCCGGCCGCGCAGCGCGTAGTCCCAGCCCCACCAGATGATCACGAAAATCAGCGCCAGTGCGGCCAGGCAGACCAGCCAGTCGAGCACGCGCCGCAGGCCGGGCTGGCTCCATCGGTAGAGCACGTCCACACTCACCATGGCACCTTGCCGGAAAGCCGTGGGAATGCCCATGAAGACCATCCAGATCAGGCTGAGGCGGATCAGGATTTCAGTCCATTCGGCGGGTTGCTCAAGCACAAAGCGCGTGATGATCTGGAACATGCCCAGTCCGGAGGCAATGGCCAGCATCAGGCAGGCGAGCATCATGGAAAAGCCGGAGGTCCAGCGCTCTATCCTGAGGAAGGTTTGTTTCATCGTCGCACCGATCGGTTCATCCATCATTTCAAATGAAACCGCCCGCGGTCCTGAGACAGCGGGCGGTCTGCCGGCTCTGTAGCCGACGAGTCAGGCAGGCCTGCCGGCGACTGCTTACTTGACGTTGCGGATGCGGTCCAGGTTGGCTTTGCCAAAGTCCTTCTCGAAGCCGGCGTTCACCGGGGCCAGAGCCGCGACAAACCTGGCTTTGTCGACGTTCTCGATGATCGTCATGCCCTTGGAGCGCAGTTCGGCCACACCGTTGGCATCGTCCTTGTCCACGCGTGCGCGGTTGGCCTTGGCGGCTTCGCGGGCAGATTCCACAAAAGCGGTCTTGTCAGCGGCGCTGAGTTTGTCAAAGGCAGCCTTGTTCATCAGGAAGATGGCTGGGGAGTAGACATGCCCGGTCAGCGTCAGGTGTTTTTGCACCTGGTCGAACTTGGCTGCCATGATCACGGACAGCGGGTTTTCCTGGCCGTCAACCGTGCCTTGTTGCAGGGCGGTGAACACTTCAGTGAAAGCCATGGGGGTTGCAACAATGCCCAAGCCTTTGTAGGCGGCAATGTGCACCGGGTTCTCCATGGTGCGCATCTTCAGGCCCTTGAGGTCTTCAGGTGCTTTCACATCGCGCTTGGAGTTGGTCATGTGGCGAATGCCGTTTTCACCCCATGCCAACGCCTTGAAACCCTTGGGCTCAAACGTGGCCAGCAGTTCCTGGCCGATGGGACCGTCCAGCACTGCGCGGGCATGCGCCTTGTCGCGAAACAGGAAAGGCACATCCAGAATCTTGGTTTCGGGCACAAAGTTAGGGATCGGGCCAGTCGAGGTCATGGTCAGTTCCTGGGTGCCGAGTTGCACCGCCTCGATGGACTCGCGTTCAGCGCCCAGCGAACCGCTGTAAAAAGTTTGAACCTTGTAGCGGCCGGCGGTGCGCTTTTCAACTTCTTTGGCAAAGGTGTCAATGCCCACGCCCTGGTGCGAGTTTTGTGCCACCGAGATGCTGATCTTCATGGTGGTCTGGGCGGCGGCGCTGGCCACCAGGCCCATGGCCAGCGACATGCCGATGATGAGTTTGCTGAGTTTCATGAGTGTCTCCGGGCGTTGGTAAGTTGTCTGGTCAGGTCAGGGTCGATGTCATTTGCGTTGTAAGGCCGGGCAGCGAGCCGGGCAGCCACAGCGCGAATTCGTCATACAAATTGATTGTGGCTTTGCCGCCGGGCTGGCTGCCTAGGTGTTTTCGCTTAAGTTTCGCTCAAGTACTCCGCGATGATGGCGTCAAAGTCGGCGTCGGGCAGCAGGCCCAGGCCCCTGGCCCGTTCTGCGTCGACACGCGCCGGCCAGCTCAGGACGATTTTGGCAATCACCGGGTCCGGGGTCCAGTCGATCAGGCTGGCGACCTTGGGGCCGGCGACGCGCTCGAGCGCTTTGGCCATGTCGGCCACCGTGGTGGTGAGGGCCGGAAAGTTGATGGCGGTGCGCGCGCCCCATTCCTTGTCGCTGGCTTCGGCGCTGCGGATCAGGCTGGTGATGGTGCGGCTAGGCGACAGCAGGGCCACGGCGGTGTCGGGCGGCACCGGGCAGACGGCGCGAATGCCGGCCAGCGGCTCGCGGATCATGCCGCTGAAAAAGCTCGAGGCTGCGCCGTTGGGCTTGCCCGGGCGCACGCTGACCGTCATCAGGCGCACGTTGCGCCCGCGCACAAAGCCCTTGCGGCCGTAGTCGGCCACCAGCTGCTCGCCAATGAACTTCTGAATGCCATAGCTGTTTTGTGGGGTCGGCAGCGTGGTGTCGGTGATGACGGCGGGCAGTGGCTGCTCGGGCGAGTTGCCAAACACCGCCAGCGAGGAGGCGAAGACCAGCGTGGGCGCGGTTTTCAGGTGGCGGCAGGCTTCGAGCAGGCCGCGAATGGTGTCCAGGTTGCTGCGCATGCCGAGGTCGAAATCAGCTTCGCATTCGCCGCTGACGGCCGCCGCCAGGTGAAACACCAGCGCGTCGTCAGCGCCCACCACGGGCCGGGCCGGACCGGCCGCCAGCAGGGCGTTCAGATCGCCCACCATGGCGCGCACGCGCGGGTCTGCCGCCAGGTCGGCCGGCGGCGCGATCTGGTCAACCAGGGTGATCTTCTGGATGGTTTGCGCCGGGGCCCCCGCCAGGGCGAGTTGGCCGCGTGCGAGCAGGGCGCGCGCCAGCCGTGCGCCCAGGAAACCGGCGCCGCCGGTGATGACGATGTTCATGAATAGTCCTTGATTCGGATAAGCCGCGGGGCCATGCCTGGC
Organism: uncultured Burkholderiales bacterium; assembly: GCA_903941205.1. Taxonomy (GTDB): domain Bacteria; phylum Pseudomonadota; class Gammaproteobacteria; order Burkholderiales; family Burkholderiaceae_C; genus Polaromonas. The sequence goes on from CAJAOB010000328.1 coordinate 6,454, forward strand.
CTTTGCCGGCGGATCGCCAGTCTAGCCGCAGCCCGGCGGCAACGCGTCTGCGGCCGGGCTGCCCACGGGGGCTTGGCCCGGCGGTAGCGAGAGCTGCAAGTGATTCAGGCTGTGAGCTGTGTGAAGTTCTGTCGGTGCCTGCCGCTTTTGTCCTACAGCGCCTGGGCGGGCGAGTCGAAACAATGGTTTCCCGACCTTTTTTGCGCAATGACCGGCGCGTCCACCATGCTGACAACTTGCCGCTGCGCAGCCCTTGCTTGCAATGCTCCCGCCGCACTACTTACGGATGGGGCCGGCGTATGACCCGGCTGCCCCCGCTGGAGTCGCCTAGCCTGCGCGAGCCGGTCACGAACTCGCCCGCGAGCCCGGCCAGCATTGGCCCTGGGGCTGCTGACGATCGGGCCCCCGTGGCTGCATCAAGCTTCTCAATCCCCTCGGTCCCCTCAACCCTCTCGGCCGCCGCACACCCTGCCACACACCCCGCCACACCCCCCGCCTCTCACCCTGTCTCTCACCCTGTCTCTCAAGGCACGCCCGACGCGGCGCTGGCCCCCGAAGACGGCGCTTCCTCGTGGCTCAACGGCCGCGAGCCGCGCACCGCCGGTCTGGGCCGCAGCCCGGTATTCAGCGTCATTGAAGCCGCGCTCGACCCGCTGATTCTGGTGCTCTCGCTCTGGGCGCTCGCGCTGCTCGACAGCGACACGCTGGCGCCGGCCTATCTGATGCTCGGTGTGATCGTCTTCGCGCTGTCCTTTCCGGGCGCCTCGCAGTTGCGCCTGTCCACCGGCCGGATGGTCTTCAACATTCTTTTCAACTGGGCCTGGATCGCCGGCCTGTTGCTGCTGGTGGGCTGGACCACCCATTACATCCAGGCTTTTTCGCTCCAGGTGATCACCCAGTGGCTCTGGCTGGCGCCCGTGGCGCAGCTGCTGGCGCACCTGGGTCTGCGCCTGGCCGCGCCGCAGTTGCTGCGCTTGCAAGGCCCGCCGCGCCGCGCCGTCATCGTCGGCATGAACCCGCAGGGCCAGACGCTGGCCGAGCGCATCAAGGCCTCGAGCTATGCCGGCATCGAGCTGCTGGGGTTTTTTGACGACCGCGTTATCCACCGTGACGGCCACCGTGACGGCCACCGTGACGGCCACCGTGACGGCCAGCGTGCCGACGGCCACGGGGCCGCGCAGCTCGCCGGAAAACTCGAGGAGCTGCCCGACTACGTCAAGAAAAACCGGGTTCAGTTCATCTACCTGTCCTTGCCGATGGCCTCGCGCCCCCGCATCCTGCAAGTGCTCGACGGCCTGAAAGACACCACGGCCTCGATTTACTTCGTGCCCGACATGTTCGTCACCGACCTGATCCAGGGCCGCAGCGACTCGGTCTGTGGCGTCAACGTGATCTCGGTCTGCGACACGCCGTTTCGCGGCTACAACGGTTTTCTCAAGCGCGCCAGCGACATCGTGCTGGCCCTGTTGATCTTGCTGCTGATCACGCCGGTCTTGCTGCTGGTGGCGCTGCTGGTCAAGCTCGACTCGCCCGGCCCGGTGATCTTCAGGCAGCGCCGCTACGGGCTGGACGGCGAAGAGATCGTGGTCTACAAATTTCGCTCGATGGCGGTCACTGAAGACGGCGCCACCGTCACGCAGGCGCGCAAGAACGACGCCCGCGTCACCCGGCTCGGCGCGGTGCTGCGCCGCACCTCGCTCGACGAGTTGCCGCAATTCA
>CAJAOB010000329.1 GCA_903941205.1 uncultured Burkholderiales bacterium
ACGCATGGCGAGCTTACGATAAGAGGACTTAATCGTCCCGTCATCGGCTGTGCGCTCGACTTCTAAGAGTTCGTAATAGTCGTCGGACATGCCACCCCCGGCCAAAGTCCCCGCTCGCCCTGAGCCTGTCGAAGGGCCTTCTGATGGCAGCCCCGAATAACACATGACCGTGCGCCCGGCGCTGGGCAAGGAAATCATGCCTGGCCCATTTTTACCTGTTGAACACCGATCAAACCTCGCTCGTTAAACTCTTCCCCAATAGGTTTTCGCGTCAGTACAAATGAGGTTTGGAATGGTAAAAAAACCAGAAACCAGTGCCCCCAGCGAGTTTGCAGCGCCAGACTCAGCCGGGCGGCGGCGGGCACTGCGCTGGCTCCTAGCCGGCATGGCCGGGGCCGCAGGCTCTGCAGCACAAGCGGCCGACATCCTGATCTCAGACACCCACTCGCACATTGCCTTGCGAATGGGCCCGGGCACATGCCTTCGGTGTGGCCTGACAGAGTCAGGCGTCAGCCTGATGTCGTGGGCTTTAGTCTCGGACGGCCCGTTCTTACAAAGGATGCCCAACGGGTCGATACAGGTCAATTTCAAGCCCGACGTGGACCAGTTGCGCGAAGCCTACACGCGCATTCTGAGCGGCATGCAGCGGCGCATCAGGGGCGAGAACTTGCGCCTGGTCCTAAACCCCGAGCACGTGGACATGGCTTTGCAGGGGCAGTTGCACATCGTGTTGTCCACCGAAGGCGCACACTTTCTGGGTGGCGATGTGAACTACCTCGATGTGGTGTATACCCAAGGCGTTCGTCAAATAGGACTCGGGCATTTTCTGGAAGGTGACTTGCTGGATATACGCACCGAAGTTCCTAAACTTGGCGGGCTCAGCAGCTTTGGCCGGTCGGTCATTGCACGTTGCAACAGCTTGGGCATCTTGGTTGACTTGGCTCATTCAAGCGATCAAGCCGTGGCGCAAGCGCTCGAGGCCTCAACGCAGCCCATGCTGTGGTCGCACAGCGCCATCACGCGCCAGGCAACAGACTGGCGAAGCCGCAGCAAGCACATCATGAGCGTCAGCCTGGCCAACGCCAAAACAATGGCGCAACGGGGCGGCGTGATTGGCATCTGGCCCAGTAAATTTAACTTCAACGACCCGCGCGCTTACGTAGACGCACTGGGCGAGGCGGTATCCATGGTCGGCGAAGACCATATTGCTTTTGGTACAGACATGCAGGGCTTAGCGCCTGCCCACACCATGATAGAAAACTACGCAGGCATGCGCGACATCGTCAACCTCATGCTGGCGAGCAATATGCCTGAGACCACGGTGCGCAAGGTGGCGGGCGAAAACTACGCCCGCTTACTTAAAACGATTTTGCAAGGCCGCACCGGCTGAAACGTTAACGCGCCACGCCGGTAGCCCAAAAATCAAACGACAACTGCTTGTGATGCTTGACCGACAGCAGGTAAACGCTGGCGTCAAACCGTGCGTGTAGCACAAGGTAATGGGGCATCACGTACTCGCGGATGTCGCCGTCTTGGGTGATCGCTTCGAGTTGCTGCTGCAACTTGGCCAGCGCATTGCTGGCTTCAATCGAGCGCACCGGACGCGAGATAAAGCGCCGGCCCATGTCGGGGAAGCGCTACAGCTTGGGCACCACAGTCGCCAAAAGCTCATTGGGCAAGGCGTCGAAAGCCTGCAGTGCTTCAGCCTCTTCAAGGAACTGCTGAACCCCGGCCAGGTTCCGCTCAAAGTTGGCCGTAAGTTTGGCGCTGTGCAGTTGCGGGCGGGATGTGCTCACTTGGCCGCACGGCTGCGCTTCAAAGCGGCCAAACGGGTGCGCGCCGGGCTGACACGGCCAGCGGCTACATCTTGCAGGCCCATGCTGGCATCGTCGATCAGCTGGAGATGAATGTGCTCGCGCTCCAACTGGTGGTAGCAGTCCAGCCGCTGCCCCGATGGCCACTTCAATTTCCCCCACCTATGGCCGGTCAAACTCCCCCATGGAAGGACGCTCTGATTATGACGAGTCGCCAAGAATGGCGATGCGTGCAGCGGCTTCCTTGAGTCGGTAACTCTTGCCCTCGAACTCCAGCATCGCGCAGCGATGCATCAGCCTGTCCAAAATGGTTGTTGCCATGGTGGCGTCGGCGAGGTATTTACCCCAGTCCTGCACTACCCGGTTGGAAGTGATGACGTATCCGTCCGGCCAACCCATCTTGACGACGGGCGCGGCGGTGAGGCTCAGATGCCCGCTGGCACCCAGCGATGCGGTAGCAGCTCGTCGATACGGCTGTTGGGCCAGGTCGGCAGCT
>CAJAOB010000330.1 GCA_903941205.1 uncultured Burkholderiales bacterium
GCTCTGGGCATGCACATCGTCATAGGCGAGGCCGGTCAGTTCGCCTTGTCTCACACGGCGTTCTACGGCATCGGAATCTACACCGCAGGCCTCATGAACACCCACTGGCACACGCCATTCATCCTGTCCATCCTGACCGGCGGTGCGCTGGCGGCATTGCTCGGTTATGTGATCGGCCTGCTCGCCTTGCGCATGCGTGACATTTACCTTGCGCTCGCTACCTTCGCATTCGGCGAGGCCATGCAATGGGTATTTCTGAACTGGGAAAAAGTCACGGGCGCCTCGAACGGAATGCGCATGCAACCAGCCGAACTGTTCGGCCTCAAACTTACCAACGACGCGCATGCCTATCCCTTTGTCATCGCGCTGACCGCTGTCATGCTGTGGATCACGGTCGCCTTGTCGCGGTCGCAGTTTGGCTCGGCCCTGCGAGCGGTGCGCGAGAGCGATGTGGCGGCCATGGCCATGGGTATCAATGCCCGCGCCATGAAGCAAACCGCCTTTGCCATCTCGGCCGCCTTCGCCGGTATTGCCGGCGGCATGTACACCTTGTTCACTTCATTCATCCATCCGGAAAGCCTCGGCTTTCAAACCACCATCCTGGTACTGACCATGGTGGTGGTTGGCGGTATCGGCTCGGTGCGCGGGGCGGTCGCCGGCGCGATCACCTTCGGCCTGATCTCCGAATTGCTGCGCCAGGCCCTTTCGGTCCAGGAAATCATTTATGGCGTCATTCTGATGGGCTTCATGATGTTCAAGCCGCGCGGTCTTTTTGCAGATCGCAAGCAGCGTGCAGCGCGCTACGCGGCGGGCGAGCAGACCACCGGGACGGCCCCATGAGCGCCACACCTTTTTTGGATATCCAGGGTCTGACGGTGCGCTTCGGCGGCCTCACGGCGGTCAATGATCTGTCGTTTCAGGTGCAGCCCGGAACGATCCACGCCCTGATCGGTCCCAACGGTGCGGGGAAGTCCACCACCTTCAACTGCATCTCGCGCTACTACCAGCCCAGCAGCGGCTGCATGCTGCTGGAAGGGCAGGAGATCGGGCACCTGCCGGCCTCGCGCATGGCCAGCCTGGGCGTGGCCCGCACCTTTCAGAACCTGGAACTGTTTGGCGAGCTCAGCGTATTTGAAAACGTGCTGCTCGGCTGCCATGCCCACAGCACGCGCACCCTGGGTGCGTTCCTGCGGCGGCCCAATGCTCAAACGCGTGATCTCGTGGACAGCCTGATCGAGCGCGTCGGCCTCTTGCATGAGCGCGAGACGCTGGCTTGTCAGCTCGATTTCGGTCACCAGAAGTTGCTGGAGATTGCCCGCGCCCTGGCCGTCAAGCCGCGGCTGCTGCTGTTGGACGAGCCGGCGGCGGGCTTGCGCAACCGCGATATCGAGGGACTGGACCGCTTGCTGACCAAACTCGCGCGGGACGACGGTATCACGGTGCTGCTGGTCGAGCACGTGATGCAACTGGTGATGTCGATTTCGGACCACATCACCGTCATGTCGTTTGGGGAAAAAATTGCCGAGGGCACGCCTGAGCAGATCGGCAAGGATCCGCGGGTAATTGAAGCCTATCTCGGCAAGGGGGATGAACGTGAGTGACACCTTGCTGGAGCTGCGCGGTGTGAGCGCCTCCTATGGCTCGATCCAGGCCCTGTCGAATGTCTCGCTCAAGGTACCCGAGGGCGGGATCATTGCGCTGCTCGGCGGCAATGGCGCGGGCAAGACGTCCACGCTCAATGCGATCTCGCATCTGATCGAGCCCGATGCGGGTCAGGTGTTGTACGACGGCAAGTCGATTGAGCGCCTGCCTTCGGACCGCATCGTGCAACTCGGTCTGGTTCAGGTGCCCGAGGGCCGCGAGGTGTTCAAGGAAATGAGTGTGCGGGAGAACCTGGAGTTGGGCGCTTACCTGCGGCGCGACAGCCGGCAGATTGCCGACGATTTTGGACGGGTCTACGACCTGTTTCCGCGCCTGCAGGAACGTAGCGCGCAACGCGCCTCCACGCTGTCCGGTGGCGAGCAGCAGATGCTGGCCATTGGCCGCGCGCTGATGGCGCGCCCGCGCATGATTCTGTTCGACGAGCCTTCAATGGGTTTGTCGCCACTGCTGATCGAGCAGATCTTTGCCACCATCCTGACGCTCAATCGCGAGCAGGGGCTGACCATCTTGCTGGTCGAGCAGGACGTGCGCCTGGCGCTCAAGGTGGCCAGTCACGCCTACATCCTCGAAAACGGGGAAATAAGCTTGCAGGGGCCGTCGGAGCAACTGATTCACGACCCTGCTGTACGCCGGGCTTACCTGGGCGCCTGAGTCGGGCACCACCCACGAGGAATTTCATGGCTTTGCTCAAAGACAAACTGGCGCTTGTCACCGGTGCTGGCGGCGGGCTGGGTTCGGCGCTGGCCCTCGGTTTTGCGCGCGAAGGCGCCCGAGTCATCCTCGCCGATCTCGACACCGCTCGCACGGCTCGCGTGGTGCTCGAGATTCAGGCTGAAGGGGGGGTCGCCTACAGCGAGGTGCTGGACGTGAGCGACCGCCAGGGCAGCCAGGATTTTGCAGCTGCCGTGCTCGACCGTTACGGCCCGATCGACATCCTTGTCAACAATGCCGGCGTTTCAGGGCGCTCGCGCATAGATGACTCTGACGCGCCTGCCGTGTGGGATCGCATTCTGGCGGTCAACCTCGAGGGCGTGTTCAATGTCACGCACGCCTTTGTGCCCCAGCTCAAGATCACGCGCGGCTGCCTTGTCAACCTGTCATCCATCGTTGCGTTTGTCAGCGGCATTTCTTCGGCTGGCTACATCGCTTCCAAGGGGGCGGTGCGTTCCTTGACGCAAGCCCTGGCCCGCGATCTCGCGCCCTTTGGTGTTCGCGCCAACGCCGTTGCGCCGGGTCTGATGCTGACCGAGATGGTCGCCCCGCAACTTGCCATCCCGGGCGGTACGGACTGGTACATGAAGCGCGTGCCCATGGCGCGCGGCGGCGAGGTTCATGAGATCGTCGGTCCGGTGGTTTTCCTCGCTTCCAGCATGGCCAGCTATGTCAATGGCGTCGTGTTGCCGGTGGATGGCGGATTTTTGTCGGCGTAACGAATTCAGGGGTAGCCCGTGAGTAAAAGATATGCGTTGGTGACCGGTGGTGCAGGCGGCATGGGCCTGGCGACCGTGGAGCGCCTTGCGCGTGATGGTTTTTCAGTGGTGATGGTGGATCGTCAGGAGGCTTTGGCGGCGCAGGAAACCCGGCGCCTGCAGGCGCTAGGTCTGGACGTGCAGTGCCACGCGCTGGACCTGACCGACGAGGCCGCGGTACGTTCGCTGGTGCGCTCCTTGCCGCCCTTGCATGCGCTGGTCAACAATGCCGGCGTTTTTGACGAGCGCAAGTTTCTGGAGGTTACAAGCGCCGATTTCAGGCGCGCTTATGAAGTCAACCTGATCGCCATGGCAACGCTGACGCAGGAAGTTGCCAAGACCATGCCCCAAGGGGGCCGCATCGTGAATATCGCCTCGCGGGCTTACCTGGGTGCCAAGAACCATCCGCATTACGTCGCCTCCAAGGCCGCCGTGGTGGGCTACACCCGTGCCAGCGCAATGGAACTGGCCCCCAGTGGCATTTTGGTCAACGCCGTTGCGCCCGGCCTGATCGACACGCCCATCTTGCGCGCCTTGACGCCCGAGCGACTGAAGCAGCAACTGGTCCTGCAACCCACCGGCAAGGCGGGACGGCCCGAAGATGTCGCGCATGCCGTGTCCTTCCTGGTCTCGGCGCAGACCGATTTCATCACTGGTCAGGTGATTTTTGTCGATGGTGGAAAGTCGCTCGGAGGATCTGGCGCATGAGCACAATCTGGGATCATGAAGTGGATGTGGTGGTGGTCGGTGCGGGTGCTGGAGGCATGGCCGGGGCCCTGACCGCGCACATCGAAGGATGCAAAGTCTTGCTGGTGGAAAAATCCGACCGCATCGGTGGCTCCACGGCGGTGTCCGGCGGTGCCGTCTGGGCCCCGTTGAATTCACAGACCGAGGCGGTCGGTCATCCGGACAGCTTTGACAAGGTCTGGACCTACCTGCAAAACACGGTGGGAACTGCCGCCCCCGAGGCCCTGCAGCGCGCTTACCTGAAGGCCTGTGCGCCCGCAGTGGACTACCTGGACCGCCATACCGAGGTCAAGTTGGTGGCCCGGACCTATTCGCCCGACTACTACCCGGACCGCGACGGCGCGGCCCTGGGCGGTCGCTCGCTGGATCCCGCCATGTTCGATGGCCGTTTGCTCGGTGCGCGCTTTCGAGAGCTGCGCGACCCCCTGCCCGAGTTCATGGTGCTGCGCGGGATGATGGTCAACATGACCGACGCCAAGCACCTGCTTGCCGTGACGAGTTCCCTGAACTCGTGGAAAGAGGGAATGAAGCTGGTCTTGCGCTACTTCAGCGACCGCTTGCGCGGCTACCACCGTGGCACGCGCCTGGTGCTGGGCAATGCCCTGGCGGCGCGGCTGTTCAAGAGCGTCATTGACAAAGGCATCGAGTACTGGTTGTCTACGCCCTTGCAGCGCATTGAAGTGGAGGCGGGCCGGGTGACCGGCGTCACGCTGATGCGCAACGGACGTGAACTCCGCGTGCGTGCCCGCGCCGGCGTGATCATTGCGACCGGCGGCTTTCCCTGGAGCCCGGCCCTGCGCGAGACCCTTTACCCGCAGCCCACCGGTCCCTGGTCGCTTTCGCCTCGTGCCAACGCAGGCGAGGGCATCCAGCTTGCCCGCCAGGCTGGCGCCGCGATGGGCGTCGGCCATGCCAGTGCGGCGTTCTGGGCGCCGGTCTCCATACGCCAGCGCCCCGATGGCAGTGAGCAGCTCTACCCGCATCTGGTCTGGGACCGAGCCAAGCCGGGTCTCATGGCGGTTAACCAGGCAGGCCACCGCTTTGTCAACGAGTCGACCTCGTACCACGAGTTTGTTCTGGCAATGTACCGGTCCCACGAGACGCAGCCGACCCTGCCGGCCTACCTGATTTGTGACAACCCATTCATCGAGCGCTGGGGTCTGGGTCTGGCCTTGCCTGGGGGCCGGCCCCGCCAGCATCTGGTTGACGACGGTTACCTCTACAAGGCGCCCACACTGAATGCGCTGGCGCAATCGCTGGGCATTGATGCGACCTGCCTGCAGGCTTCGGCCGATGCTTTCAATCTGGCGGCAGAGAGCGGTACCGATCCTCTTTTTGGCAAGGGAAGCACTGCCTACAACCGCTACCTTGGCGATACAGCGCATGCGCCTAACCCTTGCCTGGGTCCGTTGCGCCAGGGGCCGTTTTATGCGGTGAAGGTCTATGCGGGTGACATTGGCACGGCGTGCGGTGTCCGTTGCAACGAAAATGCCGAGGCGCTGGATGCTTCCGGTCAGGTCGTACCTGGCTTGTATGCTGCGGGTAACGACATGCATTCAGTGATGGGTGGGCAGTACCCGGCCCCCGGCATCACCCTGGGTCCGGCCCTGACTTTCGGATGGATCGCCGGACAACACTTGGCTCAGCAAGGGCGTTGAGCTGACTCAAAGAAGGAATCGTTCCATGAAAATTCTGTTTTCCCCGTTTTCGCCTTATGTGCGCAAATGTCTGGTGGCGGCGCATGAACTCGGGCTTGACGGCCGCATCACGCTTTTGCCGTCCAACGCTCATCCCGTCAACCGGGATCGCGACATCATTGCCAACAACCCCCTGGGTAAGGTGCCAACCTTTTTCACCGACGACGGGCAGGTGCTTTATGACAGCCGGGTGATCTGCGAATACCTGAACGATCTGGCCGGCGGCACCCTGGTACCAAAGACCGGTCCCGCCCGATGGGAAACCCTGACCTTGCAGTCGCTCGGTGACGGCATGCTGGATGCGGCGCTGTTGGCGCGCTATGAAGATGTCGCGCGGCCCGAAGCACTTCGCTGGAAGGACTGGCGTGCAGCACAACTCGACAAGGTGGAAACCTCGCTGGGTTGGCTCGAACAGCATTCGGGCAGCCTGGAGGCGCGCGTTGACCTTGGATCGCTCACGCTAGCTTGCGCTTTATGGTACCTGGACCTCCGCTTTCAGGAATTCGGCTGGCGCGATAGGCATCAGGGGGTGGCTCGCTGGCAGGCCCAATTCAGCCAGCGGCGATCCTTAGGCATGAGCTGGTCGCTTTAGGTCGGCAGTTCAGGCCCGCCATGGGCCGACTTTCAAAGGCTGCCCGGGGCCTCGCCAGAGCCGCCCTGATCGCGCCGCGCGTTCGCTTCAACCGGCGTCAGCACATCGCTGCGCCTTATCGAATCGCGCTGGCGGTAGTTGTGCAATTTCCCATACGCATGTTCGAGGGTCCGCTTGAGTTTTTCGGCGGCCCCGCGAAAGGCCTCGTCCACGTTGGCGGCCTGGTGGTTGACGACGACAGGCGAAAGGTTCGCCAGCCGGGCTTCCATCCGGCAGCGTTTCTGGTCTTCGCTGAGCCGGTCGCTGTTTTGGTCGCTCAGGTGGACCTCCACGCTGGTGATGTCGTGGCGAAAGCGGTTCAGGCTGTCTGCCAGATGAGCGCGCGCCCAGCGCTCCATGGCTTCGTCAGTGTGGACGGTGTGGTTGGCGTTGACTCGAATTAGCATGCAAGACGTTCCTGAAAATAAAGGGGTTGATGAAGGCCTGCTGCGACGCGTCAGAAGCCAGAGCCGCGGCACTCCACCCTTTCAGTGTGTTGCATTGGCAGCCAGGTTTTTGTAGGTTCGATCCCCTTGCCGGGGTAGGGGCTGCGGTCAGCCCGCCGGGCTGGAGCCGGAGCTTGCACGCAAGAGCGGCCAAGCCGCTACAATCGGCGCTTCGGTATCGCAACAGCCTTTTGTGTCAAGCCTTTCCAATTTCTCATCTTGAAGTGGTTTGAAACCAACGGCGCGGCGCTTCTCAGAGCCCGGACTTCACAGTGTTTTCAGCGCCCTCACAGCGCTGAACCTTGCCAGCACTGTTCCATTTTCCTAGCAAAGACTTCCCAAGCGGTGCCTATGACTGGCGTTTGCCGGCGACGGCGGTGTGTTTTCCCCTTCCGGAATTCACCGTCCAGCCAGGCGCCGGACCCCCTTGGCTTGTTCGCAAGTCGCTTGTATTCTTTTTTGATGTGCTGCCGGCCCAGTCCGGGGCACCGTATGTTCATGAATCATCATCTCGAGCCCATTGAAGTGGGCAAATACCGGGTATCGCCGCTGGCGACCGAACGCGACGACGGCGGTTTCTACGCCTCGGTTTCCATCCGTTCGGGCAAAGGCAGCGCCACGCATGACCGGGTTTCGCGTTTTTCCACCTTGTTTGACAATGCACCAGCCGCGCTGCACTACGCCACCGAGCACGCGCTGGCCTGGATTGGCGAGCGTAGCGTCGCAACGCCCGCCTGACCTTGACGCATCGCCCGGGGAGGCGATGCAGCGACGAGACCATCTTTTTGTATTTATCTTGAAGGAGAAGCAGCCATGGCAAAAGAAGAACTGATTGAAATGCACGGTCTGGTGGAAGAGGTTTTGCCGGACTCGCGCTTTCGCGTCACGCTGGACAACGGCCACAAACTGGTGGCATACACCTCCGGCAAGATGCGCAAAAACCACATCCGCATCCTGGCCGGTGACCAGGTGTCCCTTGAACTCTCGCCCTATGACCTGAGCAAGGGCCGCATCACCTTCCGCCATATTGCCGGTCGCGCGCCCACGGGTTCGGTCCGCCCCCCTGCGCGCTAAACCACCCTGACGCCGGCAGCGCACCTTGCGCGGCCCGCTGACGTTTTCAGGTTTTTGCTGCTCTTTCTCTACCGGCTGCCCTTGCGCAGCCGTTTTTCGTGGTTTGCAGCCTGCTGCGTGCGAGGCAGTGCCGCCCGAACAACCCGCATGCATCGCGGACCCTAAGCCCTAAGCCATACCCACCCAGCCAAAAGCGCGTTCCATGCCCCTGCCGCAGGGGCTGCGTTGTCCTACATGGAGCTGCGTACCGTGCGGGGGCCTCAGAGTTTTGCCCGCCCCTACCGTGAAGGCTTTAAGGATTTGTCATGAGCCAGACCAGCGTAGGAACCGGAACCGATAGCGATCTCAACGAGAACCCGGCGCCGCATGGCTACCCACACAAGACGCTGGGCGCCGAGCTGCATTCCAGCCCGGATTCAGCCCTTGTGCCAGTTCCCGCCGCAGGAAAGCCGGCGCCAGTTTTGCAGCCTGACCGGGTCGTTGGCCTCCCGGCTTTGTCGGCCACGTCTTTTTCAATGCTGGCTGCGGCCGCGATACCGCCGCTTGCGCCGGGGGAGGCTGTAGCCTCCAGCGAGCTTCTGGCCCCTGACGAGTTGTTGGCAAGCCTGTCCGGGCAGCCTGATGCATTCGCACTTGAGGCGTTCCCGGATGCGCCGAATGCCGGCCCCGGCCCATCGGCGCTACAGGCGGCTTGCGGCGAAGGCCCGTGAACCCCGGCAGGTCAATGGCCTTCAGGGCCGCCTTGAGCTCTGCGTCGCGCTCCTACAGAGATTGACGCACGCGCCTACCGTGGCCGCTCGCGCCCTTGCCTAGATTCTGGCAACGGGCTTCATACGGAGCCTGGTGTTTGACATTTTTCAGGAGTGACCCATGAAAACCATTTCTCAGGTAATGACCCGCGACCCGCGCGCCTTGGCGCCGTCTGATTCCGTCAGGCGTGCCGCCCAGTTGATGGAGGAGCTGGGCGTTGGCGCGCTTCCCGTGTGCGAGGGCGAACGGCTGGTCGGCATCGTGACAGACCGCGACATTGCCGTGCGCGGCGTCGCCCAGGGGCTGGCCGGCCCCGACGCCATACTCTCGGAGATCATGACCCGCGAGATCAAGTGGTGCCTGGAGAACGCCCCCATCGACGATGTGCTTGACACCATGTCAACCTACCAGATCAGGCGCATGCCGGTGGTGGACCGGCAGCACCATCTGGTGGGCATCGTCTCGCTTGGCGACCTCGCCACCAAGGTCGGCGACGGCCATGTGGCCCGCTCGCTCAGCGAGATCTCCGAATCGCAAGAGGAGCATCGCGCCGGCATGCTGCCGGTTGCCGGCAAGGGCAAGGCGAAGTCGGGCGACGGTGCGGCTGCGAGCCGGCGCGGGGCCTGACAAGGCGACTTGTACGACCACTGGCCTGCGTTGGAGCCCACACCCGTGCTCTAGTCCTACAAGATGAGCAGTCGCTTACTGACGCGTTTGGCGCGGCATTTTTTTAAACTGATCCTGCCTTTCAACCTCAACTTCCTTTTCAGGAGATTTACATGACTGCAGACAACCCAGGGCAGAAAATTCCTTCCAAACGCGGCTTCGCTTCAATGGATCCTCAGCGGCAAAAAGAAATCGCCAGCCTCGGCGGCAAGGCAGCTCACGCCAGTGGCAAGGCGCACGAGTTCAACACGGCTGAAGCCCGTGAAGCCGGCCGCAAAGGTGGCCGCGCTGGTCGCCGTTCGTCCGCCAACTCGCCATCCCAGTCCTGAGGCCAGCGATTGGGGTTCTCTGGAACCCCGGCGTCGGCTCTTGAAGCCGGCGTCATGGCCGATCAGCCAACCCCACAGCCCGCAGCGCCTTCCCGGCCCTGCGGGCATTTCTTTTGGAGGCCGCAGTTCAATGCCGCCTTGGCGCAACTGGCTTGCCGGCGAAGCAAAACGCTCGATTGGCTGACATTCGCGTCAGCCTGCGCTGACGGCTCAAGCACCCGAGCGCCTTGAAAGTGCAGGTTTTGACAGCGATTCAACCCATCGAAAGGAATCAACATGGCAACCAGCAGTCTTTTGGGCGGCGACTACGTTCCGACCTGGCCACGCGGCACCGATGTGGCGAGTCTGGGCCCCAGCGACAACACGGACAGCGGCAGCGACACGCGCGGCGCCTTTGACGACGACGAGCTCAGCAGCGACACCGATGCCGAAGGCACAGGCGAACGCAGCTCGGTCGAGCCGCGCAACGTGCGCAGCGACGCCGACATCCTGCCCGACCAAGTCGAGCGCCTGCCCGAGATCGACATCGAAATCGAGATCGAAACCGTGGGGCTGGACGAAGCCGCTCTGTTAGAGGAGTTTGGCGGCTCCGAAGTCAGTGCGCTGGCGGGCCAGGGCGATCTGTCGTCGGCGCTGGAGGAAGAAGAAGAGGACGAGGAAAGGGAGTAAGGGCAGGGATGGCAGCGGTGGGAGTGACGCGACTTTCCCTGCGTCCTTTCGAAAGCTGAAGCGCTTTGCCCGTCGTCCTTGCGAGGTCGGGGACGCATCTTTCGGGCTCGTGATCAGCGTCATCGCCGCTGGGGATCGGGGATGGATTCCTGCTTTCGCAGGAATGACGGTGTTGGGTGGGAGTGACGGTTCTTGTCCGTCGTCCTCGCGAAGGCGGGGACCCCTCTGCGGTGTTTGTGATCTGCGCCATGGCCGCTCGGGACCGGGGATGGATTCCTGCGTTCGCAGGAATGACGGAGTTGAATGGGAAGGGCTGCGTTGAATGGGAATGACGGTTCTTGTCTGTCGTCCTCGCGAAGGCGGGGACCCCTCTGCGGTGTTTGTGATCAGCGCCATGGCCGCTGGGGATCGGGGATGGATTCCTGCATTCGCAGGAATGACGGCGTTGAATGGGAAGGGCGGGGTTGAATGGGAGTGACGGTTCTTGTCCGTCGTCCTCGCAAAAGCGGGGACCCATCTGCCGGGTTTGTGACCAGCGCCATGGCCGCTGGGGATCGGGGATGGATTCCTGCATTCGCAGGAATGACGGTGTTGGGTGGGAATGACGGCGTTGAATGGGAAGGGCGGGGTTGAATCGGCATGACGGCGTTGAATGGGAA